>JBEHXM010000039.1:0-37085 GCA_048498695.1 Bacteroidota bacterium | reverse complement strand
TCACGTATGGTTTCAGCTGAGGTTGCAACTATCCAGGTCAACTGGTCAAATGGCACTAAATCCACCATTTATGCATTCGCTGCTACAGACACTCACCAGGAGCAGCCCTTTTTATCATACCAGGGCGCTTTGGCTACTGATTGCTACAATTCCTATTTACTGGGCTGGAAAACGCTGCAAAAGCTGCCGGTAAGCGGAGAGACCTATGCAATTGTATTGCGGCATGCCGATGCGAGTTATGGTGCTGATTGGACAGTTAAACATTCTGTTAGCGAAGTTGGTCCTGCAAATTGGTGGGAATCGCCTGATTCAACCCTGGCCAGGCAGCTTAACCCGCAAGGTGTTGATCGAGCAACGCAATTAGGGCAAATATTCAAGGATCTTAATTATCCTGTTAAACGGGTAGTGACCAGCGAATTTTACAGGGCAAAGCAAACGGCTACATTAATGAACCTTGGACCGGTTCCAAGTATTGATGGCAGGATCAACCACCCTTCTTATAATTTATATAAGCCAGGACTATATATGGGGATGGTTGCCGTATTGGCAGCTCAGCCTGTCGATAATAATATGACCCTGATCATTGCCCACCACCCTATCAATGAGCTTAACATGGTTACGGGTTATCCAAGCTTTCCAAGCGTTTCACCTTTTAACTGGACCGGCGCTTATTTGATCAAGGTATCGCCGGGGGGAGCTATTACCTATGAAGGAGCGGCCTCGTGGGGAATGTTCAAAGCATGGAGAGATATTAAATTGCATAAAAATAGTTGAGTTATTCCACTTTGGTTTGCGACACTTTAAAGCTCTTCGAAAATAAAAGATAAAAAAGTCTTTTAATATTGAAAATATCCTCTACCTTTGTTGAAAGATGAGCATATTTTCAAAAACATGTGAGTACGCTATACGGGCGGTGTTTTTTATCGCACATAAAACTGCGGTAGGTGGCAGGGTAGGCATAAAGGAAATTGCGAACGGCATAGATTCGCCAGAGCATTTTCTGGCTAAGATACTGCAGGACCTGAGCAGGCGCGGAATTGTACAATCAGTGAAAGGGCCCAACGGTGGATTTTATCTTGATGCGGAATCTTTAAAGCGACCTTTAGCAAGTATTGTGGAAGCAGTGGATGGAAATGGCATTTTTGTTGGCTGTGCCCTGGGGTTAAAGCAATGTTCAGAAGTCAACCCCTGCCCGCTGCACCATGATTTTAAGGCTATACGTAATCAAATCCACCAATTGTTGGAAAACACTAATATCGGAGAATTTAACGGAGACCTGACTTTAGGGATCACCTCATTAAGGAAATAAAAAAATTTTAATTAATAAAGGATATAAAGGTATTAATATATTATATGAAAAGATCCCTGTTTTTTACCGGCTGTTTATTAACAATACCAGCCGTACTTATGGCCCAGGATAAGCCACAAACTGATGTCGCTGCTAACGGCCTGTCTGTCGGTTACATCATTTTATTTTCACTGGTCCTGCTAATCCTGCTGGCCTTAACCCTCTGGCTTTTTAAGAACACCAACAAGCTGGAAGAGCTGAACGAACAACCGGATGAAAGCGGCAGATCCTGGTTAAAGAAACATTTGCCTGATCTGAACCAGCATCAACTGGATATGCTGATCAAAAGAAAAGCGGTGCATGAAGGATTGGCAAAGGATAAAACCTCAAAAGATTTTAAAAAAACAATTTTGCTCTTATTGTGCCTGTTCTCAGGCCTGAGCGTGTTTGCCCAAACTAAAGAAACATCCGGTTCGGTCTGGACCAATCCGGGCGTACTGATCACCGTGACACTCATTCTCATCCCGCTGGTGATCGCTGTATATATTGTTTCTGCAAAAGTGAACCATATCTTCAAAAAGGTCCGGGGTGCACAAACCAGGAAAGATGCACGCAAACTGGCTGCATCAATCAATGAACTAAGCACAGATGAACTTAGCGGGGAACTGCTCAAACGCAAATCGGCATTGGAATTTAAGCTGACAAATACAGAACTGGCTGGCGAAGACCCAGCCGAAGATAAAAGGGGCATATTGCATCATATAACCGAAGTGGATTCCCCCAGGTTTATTTCACCCAAAAAGAAAGCGGTCAAGCGCCCGGATATTGACCCGGCGCTTTCTAAACTGATATTATGGTATCTGGGTACGGCGGCTTTTTGGCTGGTACTTGGCACTTCTGTAGGTGAATATCTTGGTATTAAATTCGTAGCCCCGGATGCCGATCATGTCAGTTGGCTGAGTTTTGGACGGCTAAGGCCAGTACATACCAACATGGTATTTTGGGGCTGGTCCTCACTGGCGATGATCGGGCTGGGGTATTATGTTGTTTCTACCGTCAGTAATACCGTTGTAGCCAGCCTGAAACGCGGATGGTACGGACTGGTGCTGGTCAATGCCTCGGTAATTGCCGGCACCATATCTCTTATGGCGGGTATTAATAACAGCGGCGGTGAATATCGGGAATATATCTGGCCCATTATGCTGCTGTTTGCCATCGGGCTCGTTATTACCCTTGTAAACTATCTGCAGACCATCGCGCAGCGCAAAACCAAAGAGATCTATATCTCCAACTGGTATATCGTTTCGGCGGTGATGTTTACGATTGTGATCGCGCTGGTGGGTTACCTGCCCTTCTGGCAAAACGGACTTGGCGAAAGCATAGCGCAAGGGTATTATATGCACCAGGGGGTAGGTATGTGGTTCATGCTGTTCAACCTGGGGTTGATCTATTATTTTTTGCCGCAGCAACTTAATACCCCCATCTATTCTTATAGCCTCGGTATCCTGGCCTTTTGGACACAGATATTGTTTTACACCCTGATAGGGACGCACCACTTTATTTTCAGCGCCATTCCGTGGTGGCTGCAAACTGTCGCCATCATTGGTAGTATGGGTATGCTGATCCCTGTATTTGCCGGCACCACTAATTTTCTGATGACCTTTCGCGGCAATTTTCAGAAAATAGGTTCCAGCTATACATTGCCGTTTTACCTGGTAGGTATCATCTTCTATTTTACAGGCTCGTTCCAGGGTACTGCCGAAGCATTCCGTTCCGCTAACCTGTACTGGCACTTTACCGATTTTACAGTGGCGCACTCACACCTGACCATGTATGGCATCATTGCCTTCATGCTTTGGGCGGCTATCTATACGCTGGTTCCCCGCCTTACCGGTAAGGAGCCCAAACAAACGTGGGTGGGCGCTCATTTCTGGATGGCGCTGATCGGCCTGTTGTTTTATACGATACCATTAATGATTGGCGGCACCCTGAAAGGTATGGCCTGGCTGGAAGGCAAGCCCTTTATTGATTCGGTAGTGCTGATGGCGCCGTATTGGTTGTGGCGTGCTATTGGCGGGTCATTGATGTGGGCTTCGCACCTCATTTTTGCCTATAACTTATATTATATGATTGCCGGCAAGACGGAGCCTGATCTGCAAAAAACTGTTTTTGACGAATTGGAAAAATTACCTGTTACCAAATAAGCAATGGATATCTATAATAATCATAAAAGACTCTTTGGCGCCGCTATTATTTTATTTATCGGACTAACGCTCTTCGCGGCGGTTCTGCCTGCCCTGAACTCACAGAATGATAACGCGCCGCTGCCCGAAAGTAAACCACTGACAAGCGAGGAAGTTGCCGGTAAGGGCATATTCATACGCGAAGGTTGTATCGCCTGCCATACGCAGCAGGTACGGAACGTGGATATGGACAAAATGTGGGGCATCAGACCCAGCATCGCCGCCGATTATGCGCGTAATGTCAGGACAGATGTATGGCGCAACACGGCCAACCTGATGGGTTCGGAACGTACCGGTCCGGACCTGATGAATATTGGTAACCGCCAGCCGAGTGAAGACTGGCAACTGCTGCACTTGTACAATCCGCGGTCAGTTGTATCACAATCCATCATGCCGGCTTATTCCTGGTTATTTGAAGTTAAGGACTATCCTTTTCCCGGAGATGTTGTTGTGAATGTTCCGGATGAATTTCGCAAGGGGGTTACCGGCAAAATCATTGCCACTAAAGAAGCGCTGGAACTGGTGGCTTACCTAAAGTCACTCAAGCAAGTAAAGTTGCCGGATGGCAAACCGACGCCGGTCTTTCTTTATGGCAAGGAAATTAAACCGGTATTACCAGGCACAACCGGTAAGCCGAATACAGAATTAGATGGTGCGGCATTGTATGCCACGAATTGCCAGAGCTGCCACCAGGAGAATGGCGAAGGTTTGAAAGGAGCCTTCCCGGCACTGAAGGACAGTCCTGTAGTATTGGATAAAGATCCCCGGGTGCAGCTGACCATCATCATGAAAGGCTATAATGGCCGCGTGAGTGAGGGCTATGGCGTGATGCCGCCGATAGGCACCAACAATAACCTGAAACCCGAAGAGATCGTAGCCATTATGAACCATGAGCGGACCAGCTGGGGAAATAATGGCCGAAAGGTTAACTTAACCGAAATAAAAGAATTGTTTAACCAGATCAAATCAGGTTCTGTAGCAAAGTAGATATGAAAAAGTATAGCATTTATTTGAAATCGTTATTAGTAGTTTTAGGCATTTTAGGGGTTTACTCAAGTGCGATAGCCTGCGATGCCTGCAAGGCGCAGCAACCCAAATTCCTGCAGGGGATCACTCATGGGGCGGGTCCGACCAGCAACTGGGATTATGTGGTAGTAATCCTGATGGTTTTTATTACGGTGTATTCATTTTATGCTTTGGTCAAATGCCTGGCCAAACCTGCTGAAAAAAATCATGAGGGTATTAAAAGTATCATTCTAAATTCTTAAGATCATGGAAGATAAAAGTTTTGTAACCTTGTTCATTGATGATGATCCGCAGCCCATTGGCACTTTTCCCGCGCCGGTTTCCTTCGAGCTGGACACCAGGAAACTGATCGATGGCAAACATACGCTGAAAGTGGTGAGTAAAGATCACAAAGGGAAAGAAGGTATCAAAACGATCCCGTTCATTGTGCGTAACGGCCCTGCTATTGCAGTTGAAGGTATCCGCAAGGATGAAGTGGTGGATGGTGTGCTGCCGCTGATGATCAGTGCTTATGGCAAAGGCGATCAAAAGTCCTTTATGTTACAGGGCAGCGAAACGCCGCATAGTATGCCCTTCTGGATCATTATTCTGTTAATTGCTTTCACAGCCTGGGCTGTTTATTATCATATCACGTCCGGTCAAATGCCATTATTCAAATGAAAAAGGAAATTGTAGATATTGAAGACATCAAGGTGTTTGTAGATGAATTTTATACGAAGGTTAGAACAGACGAACTGATCGGCCCCATCTTTATGGAAAAGATCAGCGACTGGCGCCCCCATCTTGATAAAATGTATGCTTTCTGGAATGCGGCATTATTTGGTGTGCCCGGTTTTCGCGGGAACCCCTTTGCCAAACATGCACCGTTAAAGATAGACCGCCAGCATTTTGAACGCTGGCTTGAACTGTTTTATGCAACCATTGATGAGCGCTTTGAAGGTTATATAGCGGACGATGCTAAAAAGCGCGCGGAACTGATGGCCAATATGTTTTTGATCCGTTTGCAGCAGCTGAACGGGGATAGTGACAAAGTAATCTTTTGAGTATGGAAACAGAATCTCATGATATCACCAGCGAATCGGATGTAAGAAAATTGGTGGAAACATTTTATGGCAAGGTACGGCAGGATGAATTACTGGCAGTCATATTTGATCCCGTGATAGGTGATAACTGGAACCATCACCTCCAACGCATGACTGACTTTTGGTCGACCCTGCTTTTATACACCCGGAAATTCAGCGATGACCCGCTGACCAAACATTTGCCCCTGGCCTTGACCAAAGATCACTTTGACCGCTGGCTATTATTATTTCACGGAACAGTAGATGAACTTTTTCAGGGAGAGATAGCGGAGAATGCCAAGAAGCGGGCTAACAGCATTGCCCGGATCATGAAGGCGGTAAAAAATATTGAACAGTAAATGAAAAAAGAAAGCGTTTTGGCGATCAGGGGGATAACAGCCATCTTTTGGCTGGGCTTTTTCATGGCCATCAGTTTTATGGAAGCACCGCTCAAGTTCACTGCTCCGGGGATAAGTATGGCCCAGGGACTTCAAATCGGGCGCATAGTGTTTGGGGCGCTGAACATCTGTGAATGGGTATTCCTGGTCGTCATTTTGCTGACATGTCTCGTGAAAAGAACTACCCGGTATGGCTTTTACCTGCTCCTCATGATCAGCGTCATAATTATCCTGGAAACCGCCTGGCTGCTGCCGGTACTGGATTTGCATGCCGCCATGGTGATCAAAGGACAACAGCCACCGGGTCACTGGGAACATTGGATATATATTATTTTGGAGGTGATCAAGGTCCCCGTTTTATTACTGATCGGGCTCGAAAGCGGAAAAGCGCTTCGTGATCATTCTGCCATTCATCTTAATCCGCACGATCATGAAAGAACTTGAAAAAAACGATTATTACAAGGTGGTCCAGGTAGAACTGCCAGCCGGCGCCAACATGCCACGGCATTTTGCAACATCAGCGGCCTTTGTCATTGTGGAATCTGGCAATGCATTGCTGATCTGCAAGGATGAAACCAGCGAATTGGTGAAAGGTTCTACCCTGTCGATCCCTTCCCATGAGCCGCATATCCTGAAAGTGGTACAGGATTTTAAGGCCCTGATCGTTATGGCCAGTGATGCTGTGATTACTTATTCAATTCTTTAACATGGATACGGAAAAAAATAAGCCGATCAAACGCAGTGAATATATCGCCGCCCTTTCGCGTGACCATCATGCGGGTTTGCTATTTTGCTGGAAGATCAAAGAAGGTTTGCGCAAAAATGTACCATTGAGTAAAATATTGAATTATATCAACTTTTTCTGGGATGGCCATCTGAAAGAGCATTTCCGGGAAGAGGAAGTATTGTTGTTCAACCGGCCCGATGACGAGTTGAGCCGCCGGGGTAAATCGGAACATTTGATGATCGAAGAGAGGATTTGTTACCTGAACCATAACGGAAGTGAAACAGCTGATGCGTATCTCACGTTCGCAGAATTGCTGACTAAACATATCCGTTTTGAAGAGCGCACCTTGTTTCCTCATTTGGAAGCCACCCTACCACTTTCAGTGCTCAAGCAAGTTGGTAATTTTCTTTCATCAGAACATCCGGCAACTTTCATTGATAATTACCCGGATGAGTTTTGGTCAAAAAGCTACCCGTCATGAGCATCCGGAACCTGCCGGTGAGCGACATTACTGTGCTGGTTGATTATGACGGTGAACAGCACGAATTGCACACGTTTACCAATGAGTACCGGAGCCTGATGATGCTCATTTATGACCGAATTTTTACGGAGGGTTTCGGCGAATGCCTGGGAATGGGAAAATGCGGCACCTGCCTTGTCGAGATCACAAGCAAGCGAATGGAACCGAGGGCATATGAGCGTAACGAAGAGGCCAACCTTTTAAAAACAGGGCATACAGGAGAAAATATCCGTTTAGCCTGCCAGCTGATAATTGACGAAAACATAGATGGTTTGGCTGTAAAAGTGTTAATATAAAAATAATGAATATGACCATACAAGATGTATTAGCAGCATTGAAGGATGCCACTGGGCCTGTGGTTAAAATATTGGTAAAAGGCGAAGCCGCAAAAGTTATCGTTCTGGGTTTTAAAAAAGGCATGGTGTTGAAAGAACATAAAACGGCGGTCAGTACCCGCTTGGTTGTTATTGATGGCCAGATCAATTATTTGAGCACCAACGGTACTATAACCCTGGGCAAGTTTGACGATCTGGAGATCCCGGTTAACGAGCCTCATTCCGTGGAAGCACTCACAGATAGTATTTGTTTTTTGATGCAGGTATAAAACGTAAAAACTTGTTAAATTTTTGATACAAACTCCTTTTAATCATTAATCAATTATTATTATCCTGATATTGCGGGGGATGAAGGTATCCGGCTTTACATTTATCAGGAATGCGGTTATAAATGATTACCCTGTAGTGCAGGCCATTGCTTCTATTTTACCACTGTGCGATGAGTTTATTGTAGTAGTTGGAAAATCGGAAGACGGCACCAGGGGACTGATCGAAAACATTAATTCGCCTAAAATAAAGATCATAGATTCTGTCTGGGATGATTCACTTCGCGAAGGCGGACGGGTGTTCGCGCAGGAAACAGAGAAGGCTTTTGCAGCTATTGCTGCCAATAGTGACTGGGCCTTCTACATCCAGGGCGATGAACTGGTGCATGAGCAATACCATGCACTGATAAAAAAGGAAATGGAGGCTAATTTAAACCGGCCCGAAATAGAAGGTTTATTGTTTAAGTATATTCATTTCTTTGGATCGTATGATCATTATGCCCACTCGAGGCGATGGTACCGGCGCGAAATACGCCTGGTAAAAAATATTAAAGGCATACAATCCTACCGCGACGCTCAGGGGTTCCGCTTAAACGGAAGGAAGATTCAGGTAAAGTTAATTGACGCCTATATTTATCATTATGGTTGGGTTAAGCCCCCCAAAGGCTTAAATAACAAGATCAGGAACTTTAATAGCTTTTATAACGATGAGGCCTGGATGAAACAGCACATGCCCGAAACCTACGAATTTGATTATGGTAATGCCGACCGTTTGATCAGCTTTACCGGTACCCATCCTGAAGTAATGCAGCAAAGGATAAACGCCACCAAATGGAATATTGACCTGGGAAGCAAACCGCTAAAAAGAAGCATGACAACCCGGCGAAAGGTGTTACAAAAAATTGAAGATATTACCGGCTGGCGTATTGGCGAATATAGAAATTACAAGATTGTACGGTAGTGAAGCCTAACCTACTTTTTTACTATAAAAAATGAAAGGACCAGTAACAGAAAAGAAACTATGGTAATAAAGACCTCGATAAACTGCTCAGGGGTTGAATCACCCGAAAAAACGGCCTTAAAGGAAACCTTTAGTTTCTCTATAATAAGTTTGGGTGTAAGATCTTTCATTACCTCTTTGTACGGGAATTATTTTACAAAAGTTTGCCTTTGCTGAAAGAAATTATTTGTAAGTCAGGCAATTAGAAAAATGCATCAAAAAAACGATCACCTGCTATAATTACTATCTTAGAAAATAATTTTAACCAACCTGCCATGAAAACATCAAAACTTATCCTGTCCTTGTTACTTTGTACCCTGATTTTCGGTTTTAAATCTGTTATAAAAAAAGACCATTGGCAACAGTTGTTTAACGGAAAGGACCTGACCGGCTGGAATACCTATATCGGTCCCGACCTGGACGATACCGGCAAACCCATCAATGGCAAACCCATTGGCCTGAACAACGACCCACGGCATGTATTTACCATAGTGAAACAGGATGGCGAAAATGTGATCCGTATTTCGGGACAGAATTGGGGCGGCATATCTACCCAAAAAGAATATGAAAATTACCACCTGCAGGTACAGTTCAAATGGGGTGCGCTTTCGTGGGGACAAAAGAAAGGTAAGAAGAAAGACAGCGGCCTGCTGTATCATTCAGTGGGTAAATATGGTGCAGATTACGGTGCATGGATGCGTTCGCAGGAATTCCAGGTTGAGGAAGGCAACACCGGCGATTACTGGGGCTGCGCAGGGGGCATGGCCGATATTCCTGCAGTGAAAAAGTCAGAAACCGATTATGTTTATGATCCGCAGGCGCCTTTTCTGACCTTTAGCCAGGAAAGCAAGCAAGGCAGGCATTGCATTAAACAGGCCGATGCCGAGAACCCGTCGGGTCAATGGAATACGATGGACCTGTATTGCCACGGCGATACCAGCGTACATATGGTGAACGGTAAAGTAATGATGGTGCTATACCATAACCGGCAATCGGATAACGGGCAGGAATCGCCCATGACCAAAGGGAAGATACAATTGCAATCGGAAGGTGCCGAACTGTTTTACAGGCACATTCAAATACAGCCTATTGACCGGCTGCCCCCAGGGTTGGTTAAATAGTCTCAATCGCAGCTATCACCGGTGCCGTCCTTTTTGAAGGATAGAACCTTTCCCTCAGGCTTAAAAAGGGATTTTCGATCAGCCTGGTGGCAATATAACCTGTGAGGATGCTTACGGCAGCGTAAGTGAAAATATATAACAAAAAGCCATTTCGCGAGGTATTAAAATAATAGTTGGCATACCTGTTAATAAACGGGTGCCACAGATAAACTGCATAAGAGATACGGCCGATAAAAGCCAGTGTTTTATTTTGGAAAAATTTAAGCCGGCTGTTGATAGCAAGGATGATCAGCGAACCGAAGGCTACCGGATTGGTAGCTAATAGCAATACCGATATCCAGCTGTTATGGTTTCTGTGAAACAGGAAATTAGGTAGGATCAAACAGGGTATAAGAACGGCGATGATGACCTTGTGCCTGGTATAAAAAGCAAAAAGCTGCTCCCTTTTAAATGCATATAAATAGGATAGTATCACACCAAAAAACAAAGCGTCCAGCCGGTAATGGGTTAAATGATAATGGAAATCAAAATCATACCTGGGATGGGTTATATCATCGATCATGCGCCCGGCTATGCCGATAACAACCAGTATAAAGTAGGTGTTTTTTAGAATCCCTATGGTCAATTTTTTCGACCTTATAGTGATCACGAAAAAGGCGGTCAGAAGAAAATAAAAAGCCTCCTCCACATCCAGCGACCAGGTATGGTTCCACCTGCCGCCAAAATAATTATGCAGGAAAAACAGGTCTTTCAAATAGCTGCTCAGCGGCACCCCGAGGTTATGGGGCTCAAATTTTTCTATCAGGCAGGTGATCAGTAAAAAAAAGATAAAACCAGGATAAATTTTAAACCCCCGCCTGATGAGAAACCGGCCCGCATGGATACCCTGTCCCTTTTTATATTCATTAAATAACAGGCCGGAAACCAGGAAACCGCTTAATACAAAAAACAGATCGACTCCAGACCATCCGCCTATGGTAAGCGCCGAAAAAAACAGCCTGATATATTTAAAAACAGAATGCTGAACAGACTCTTTGCTCATTAGCAACACGTGACTGAAAAGCACCATCATTACGGCAATGCCGCGCAATACATCCAAAGCATTGTTCCGTTTGGGTATGGTATTGGGTTTTGGGGTTACATCTTTAATCAGTTCGTCGGGCAGCGACTTTGATATCATTAATTATGAGTATTTGTAAATGATAGTATAGTAAAATGCAGGATCGGTCGTAAGTATAAAAACCCCTGATGAAGCAGGGCTAATGCAAATACGCTGAGAAATACGGGCAGAGTTGCCTGTAGGATATATTTTAATTGGTTGAAAAATCCGAACAACAAATACATAAAAGTGTTGTAGTTTTATACCAAATCGATAAGCTTATGATCATTCCAGATAAAATTCCCGTTGATGATTCTGAAAATTCAGACGCCAACGATCAGCAGAGCCAGCAGGATGTGCATTCAAATGGTTTGGATGAACAGTTTGATGCCAATGCGCCGGACAGTGCTCCACCTATCGACCTGTTGCAACAAGCCTCAGACGCCTCTGAAGCATCTTTTACATTGGACGTAGACCGTGGTGTTGCACCAAAGGCTGACGATAAAAATAAAAAAGAGTAGCAGGTAAAAAAGAGGATGAAGAAAACAGATTTCTATTATATTTGAGAAACCAATATTGTAAACTTCTGATAATCTTGATCCAATGAAGCTTAAAATCACTTTTTTATTGTGTGTAGCTACAGCTATACTTACATCATGCGGTAATAAACCGGAAGCAGCAAAAACCGCTGAACAATCATTGCCTATAGTGGGCACATGGCAGTTGATTTCGGGTACCCTGATCGAAAACAAGAAAACCACGGTAACGGATTATACGAAAGATAAAAAAGCGATCAAGATCATCAATGGCTCGCATTTTTGTTTTTTGATACATGACCTGACCAAGGGCAAAGGGCCTACAGCTGCTTTCACCGCAGGTGGCGGAAAGTATACTTTAGTGGGCGATAAATACACTGAATATCTTGAATTCTGCAACGACCGCCAGTGGGAAAACAACAAATTCGATTTTACCATCACCATAAAAGATGATACGCTTACCCAAAAAGGCATCGAAAAGATAGATAGTATCGGTGTAAACAGGATAAATATTGAAAAATATGCCAGGGTGAAACCTGATACTGCTAAATAATATTTAAACAGAATGGATACTGCTATGATGCTCTTCTATCAGGTATCCTGCCTGCGATAAAGAAATATAAGGCGAGCCCGGTTTGCAGGTCAATTCAACCCAAACGCCATAAAAGTCGCGGGCTATCAAATAACTGCCTCGCGGGCTGTTAAGCCTGTAAATATTTTTATCTGTTGAGGATTGGATTACCTTGACAGTAATACCATCCAGGTTTATTTCAAATTTTTTTTTGTCGGTATTCATAGCAGATCAATCAGGGTCAACTGAACTTAGCTACGAAAAATAATCAACTTCGGATTTTATATAACGGGATTTACTTTTAGCCGCTGCCTTAATTCATGGGCATAAAATAGTGGCTTCCTGCTTTTTATTGGATTTAATTAGTGTTTCTCCCACCCGGTTTATTTTTTATTCTCAAAAACCGAACGAATATTCCGCGCAACACGTTTAACAATAAATAAGTACAAAAACTGTTAAATATCACAACGTTTTTGGCTTTTTATGAAGATGACTGAACCCCTATTGCCAATAATGAAACAGATCACTGATAAGTATCATCGCGTGAGTAAAGATGACGATAAGCATCTCAACATCCAGCTTGATATCAAAGATGTGTCCAAAAGAACTTACCAGTTGGGCTTAGCTACGCTTTTTACAGGCATAGGGCTGGCTATTTATACCTCCTTTTTAGGCTTATATGTATCCTCATTTGTGAGCGCCTGCTTTTGCTTCGCCATACTGATGGTTATCTTGTTAAAATATCACGGCGATATTGAGAACCTCACCATATTTATTGTAAGCATTGTATGCATCATGCTCGTGTCGACAGCTCTAATTGAAGGGCTCAGATCAAACGAATACCTGTTCTTTTTCCCCCTGATGGTATCGATCCCCATCATTGTCGACCTTAAACAGGCGCAATACAAGCAGTCATTTGTTTATATAGGGATCATTATCGTTTCGTTTATTACGTGTATGATCATTGGCCGTAATGTGGCGCCTTTAGAGACGTTTACCACTACACAACTGGGGCGACTTTCTTTTGTAAATTGTTTTATAGCCATCTCCTCCACCATCATATTTGCGGTGGCTTATATATTTTTTGAAAAGAAATATATTAAAGAGCTGATGGAGCAAAGCAACAAGGTAATTGATGCGCGCACCAAGTTTTTAGCCACCATGGGGCACGAGCTGCGCACCCCTTTAAATGGGATAATAGGCGTGATCAATTTACTGAAAAGGCAAAACCGAGATGCTGAGCAGGAAGAGTATTACCAGATATTGAAATACTGCTCGGACCATATGATGCAGCAGGTAAATAATATATTGGATTTTAACAAAATAGAAGCTGATAAGCTGGAGATACATCCTGTAGAGATGAACCTGAGGCAGTTTCTGATCAATGTAGGGATGCCCTTTATTACGCTTTTCCAGGAGAAAGGGGTTGAACTGAAGATCAATATTGACAAGCAGCTCGATGTAATGGTGATGGCGGATGATGTGCGGCTGGTACAGGTATTTAATAATCTTTTTTCCAATGCCCTTAAGTTTACGGATATGGGCTATGTAAAACTGGATGTAGTTTGCAAGAAAAAAGAAAAACGGTCTATCGAGGTTGGTTTCAGTATTGAGGATACCGGTATAGGCATTGCAGCAGATCACCAGAAGAAAATATTTGAAAGCTTTTGGCAGGTTTATGACGAGGACACCAAAAAGTTTGTCGGCACGGGCCTGGGGCTTACCATTTGTGTGCGTTTGTTAGCCATGATGAACAGCAATCTGGTACTGCAAAGCGAAAAAGGCAGCGGAAGCAAGTTTAGCTTTGACCTGAAACTGGATTATGCACCGGGCGCTGCGGAAGCAGCCAAAAAGGAGACCAAAGTTGAAGATGACCTGTCAGGCATAAAGTTATTATTGGTGGAGGATAACCAGATCAATATGATGGTGGCCAAAAAGATATTGACAGGCTTTAAAGCAGACGTTACTTCTGCTTATGACGGCATGGAAGCCCTTGAAGCCCTGATCACCTACCCTGATTACGATATTATATTAATGGACCTTGAGATGCCGGTGATGAACGGTTATACCGCTATTTTTGAAGTTAAAAGATTATATCCTGATATCCCGGTAATTGCATTTACGGCCTCGCTGGTTGATCAAAAAATGCTTTCGGATCTGGTTGCAAGTGGTTTTGTGGATTGTATACTCAAGCCTTTCCAGCCGCTGCAGCTGTTATCCAGCATTAAAAAATACTTACCAAAGCCAGTGCACACTGTTGAATAATAATTACCAGGTCATTATTTAAGACTTTTCAAAAAAGGGTTGTTCTCTAAGAACAGCCTGAAATTATCGGGGTTATTGATGATGTTATTATGCTCATGCAGGCTGTGAATGTAAATCAGCCGGTTGTCCTGTAATAATTTGGGGGTAATATCAGCTTCTTCTTTTTCTATATAGAGAATGTTTTCCTGTGCAAGCAGTTTAGACATTGTATGGCTTTCACCATCGGTGCCGCCATGATCGGTATACAGATCAATAAAACGATGGGCGCTGTCGGCCTTTATCCACTCCATAAACAAATCTGTTTCGGCATATAGTGCATCAAACAGGATAGCTTCATCAACAGGCATTTGACCATTTTTAATAATGCGCGCCATTACGCGGTAAGCGCCACTATGGCCGGCAAGCAGGATATGCCCGGAAGTGCAATGTGAAGGGATCAATTGTTTTGTTTTAAGGGCAGACAACACATCATTTACCAATTCTTTAAACACCCCGGTATTTTCCAGTTTACCGCCATAACTATCGGGCGAGTCTTTCGCGGTTTCTGCTAAAACCAAAACGGCATTGCGGTTGGAGGCTATAAACTGTTTGGTCAACCCGTAATAGGTGGCGGCATTATCCACATTGTTGTGCCATCCGTGAAACCAGAAAACAAGGTCGACCTTTTTTTGGACATCTAAATTTTTTGGTGCGATGATGAGTACGGAGCTATCCTGGTAATGCTCGGCCGATGAATATAAAACCTTATCATACAGGTGGCCATTTGCCCTGCCGGTATCCGGGAAAGAGGTATGTGACGAGTGAATATGAAAGCTCACTGCACCGCTGATATCCTGGGCGAATGAGGCCTGGCAGCTGAACGATAACAAGATAAGCAGCACCAGTGAAAAAACACGCATTTTCATCATAAGAATAGTTTAAACCTTAAAGATAAAAAGAGCTATGGTCTTTTCTTATTAGCCGTGTTTTTATTTAAACCGTTATAATAGTTTGACAAGCGGTAAAATGCCTCTTTGGGTATCCATGGTAAACCTTTGTAGGATGGTTCGTCAACCGGTTTTACAATACCATAGCTTGCCATGTCAAGATCAAGTTTGGGGTCAGTGCTGGATTTATATACGGGGTTGATAAAAGTGAAAACGAATGCGGCATATACTTTTTCCTGTTTTAAGATATCCAGTAACTCTGTAATATAATTCCCTTGCACGCTTTCGTCCCTTACCGGGTCACCTTTTATAACCCGTCTGCCATTTACTTCTTCGGTGATGGCCCAGCCCATGGCCCCCTTCTCGTCAGCACCTTTGTAGGCACAGCAGCCAAATTCCAATACAGCTACCGGCTTATTAAATTGGTAATAGGCCTGCAATTGCTTTATATAAATCGTTTTATTATAGGAGGCCCGGTAATGGTCGACACCTACAAGATCAAACAGGTCCCAGTTTATTTTCTCCCATTCGCCTGATGCATAGGTAAGGCTGCCGCCAAAGTTTTCCCTGATCCTTTCTGTCGCATCCTTAAGGAATGAATTAAGCTTATTATGCATGGTCCGCCTTAACCCCAATAAATTCAAAACCATGCCCCAGGGACTAAACATGTTGCCCAGCCTTTTGTATATGGTGTCGCCCTTTACAAATCCTTTCAGGAACAGGGAATATTCAAAACCCAATACGAAAATGATATCACCCTTAGGCCGTAATTTTTCAACGGCTACAGCGCAATCTATTAAATGCTGTAGTGCTTCGTCCTGGGTTGCATCAATATAGGATGGGGTAAGCCATACCTGGAGCCCCTCGTCCAGGGCAAATCCGGTAGCTTTTGACAGGCGCTCAACATCGTGCCCGGTGATCTTGATGGCGTCGCAATGCAGTTCATGTTTGATGATGCCGATCTCTTTTTTGATCTCCTCCTCATCAAAATCAGGTCGGCTCAACTCTCCTTTTCTGAAAGATGTTCCTATATCATAGTTGATTCCGCGTAAAAACATAGGTATAAATTTAAGCTACCAGCATTGGGGTTATGCCGATTAATCATTTGACGTATATTTTATAGAACTGTTTCAAATAAGAAAGATTATTATTGATTCAACATAAACCAGGTTAATATTTTTTCAATGAGTTATCTAAAACCTATTTTAGCATTAATCATTTTATCTGTCGTTACTATATCATTTAAGCCTATCAAACAGCTGCCATCATTTGATGATTACCCGGTTTATGCGGGCAATGACCTCGGAGTTAATTACTCGCCGGGAAAAACGGTATTCAAGATTTGGGCGCCTACTGCCAAAGCAGTAAAATTAAGATTATACGAGGCCGGCGAGGGCGGAAAAGCTTTACAAATCATCCAGTTGAACAGAGCTGATCAGGGGGTGTGGGAAATCGGCATCAAACAAGACCTTAAGAACAGGTATTATACTTTACAGGCAAATATCAACGGGAGATGGCTGCAGGAGCGGCCTGATATTTATGCCAAAGCGGTGGGTGTAAATGGTAAGCGCGGCATGGTGGTTGATCTGAGATCGACAAATCCCGATGGTTGGGAAAATGATAAGAAACCGGAATTAAAGAACTTTACCGATGCCATTATTTATGAGCTGCATATCCGCGATTTGTCTGTTAGTCCAAATTCGGGCATTCAGCATAAAGGGCAGTTTTTGGGGTTGACGGAGACCGGCACTAAAAGTCCGGACGGGGAATCAACAGGACTGGACCACATCAAAGCGCTTGGAGTAACGCATGTCCATTTGCTGCCCTCGTTTGATTTTAACTCCATTGATGAAACCAAACCCGACGAAAAATATAACTGGGGTTATGACCCCTTGAATTACAATGTACCCGAAGGCAGTTATGCCACCAACCCTTATGATGGTAATATACGCATCCGCGAGTTTAAACAAATGGTGCAGGCCTTGCACGCCAATGGCTTGCGGGTGATATTGGATGTAGTGTATAATCATACCAGCGATACTTCTTCCAATTTTAACCAGTTTGTGCCGGGTTATTTTTACAGGCATACGGCAAAAGGCGCCTATTCCAACGCGACGGCCTGCGGTAATGAAACAGCATCTGAACGGGCTATGGTGCGGAAATACATGATCGAATCGGTGATTTATTGGGCAAAGGAATATCATTTGGATGGTTTCCGGTTCGATTTGATGGGGGTACATGATATTGAAACGATGAACGAGATCAGCAAGGCATTGCATGCCATCGACCCTACGATATTTATTTATGGCGAAGGCTGGGCGGCAGGGAATAGTCCACTCCCGGAAGACCAGCGGGCAGTAAAATTAAATGCAAATAAGCTGGATCAGATCGCGGTTTTCAGCGATGATATGCGCGATGGTATAAAGGGCGGCTGGAGCGATGTAAAGTCAAAGGGCTTTGTGAGCGGCGCAGCCAGGAATACCGAAAACATAAAGTTTGGTATTGTGGCTTCCACCCAACACCCGCAGGTAGATTACAGTAAGGTAAATTACTCCAAAGCGCCCTGGGCTGCTGAGCCTTATCAAACTATCAATTACGTATCCTGTCATGATGATAATACGCTGTTCGACCGGCTTAAAATAGCTAACCCGGAAGCATCGGAGGCTGATCTGATAAAAATGGATAAACTGAGCAATGCCATTGTACTTACTTCGCAGGGTGTGGCTTTTTTACATGCCGGAGCGGAAATGCTGCGCACGAAACAGGGAATTGCGAATTCCTTTAACAGCCCGGATTCCATTAACCAGCTCGATTGGAGCCGCAAAACAAAATATAAGGCAGTGTTTGAATATTATAAAGGATTGATCGCTTTGCGAAAAAATCACCCGGCTTTCAGGATGCCATCAACACAAATGATACAAAATAGCCTGAAGTTTTTGGATACCAATGATGCTAATATGATTGCTTACCAAATCAGCGGCAATGCCAACGGCGATAGCTGGAAAAATATCCTGGTTGTTTTAAATGGCAATGGTAGCGATAAAAAGATCACCATCCCAACGGGTAACTGGATATTGGCAGCCGACGGAGATACCATTAATGAGCAAGGAATAAAACAGGTAAACGCCGGCGAAATTATGGTACCGGCCACCAGTATTTACCTGCTATTTGAGAAATAGCTAACCTGATTGATTGTAAATTAGTTACAATGTAAAAAGGGACGAATTGCTTACATTTGAAAGCTGTTTGTTTTTAATCAAAATGGATCATATTAATATCAAGATACTGGCTAAAAAGCTGAAGTTATCAAAGTCCACTATTTCGAGGGCATTTAACGGCGGTACGGATATTAATAAGGATACCAAGGAAAGGATACTGGCATTTGCCAGGGAGCATAATTATTTACCCAATCACTACGCCAGTAATTTAAGGGATAAAAAAAGCAAAACTCTCGCTGTCATCGTTCCTGAAATTGTAAATGAATTCTTCGCTCAGGCTATAGATGGCATTGAAGAAGTGGCCCGCAAAAAAGGCTTTTACATTTTGCTTTACCGTACCGATGATGTTTTTGAAAAGGAGGTGTCATTTGTCAATTACCTTAACAATGGCAAGGCCGATGGGATTATCATGTCAGTTTCGGGTGAGGCCAATGACCATAATTACCTGAAAAAACTGGAACAAAAGAACATCCCCGTAGTGTTTTTTGACCGTGTTTATGAGGATATTGATGTATCAAAGGTAACTACCAATGACTACGAGAGTAGCTTTGCCGCTACCGAGCACCTGATAGAGACGGGTTGTAAACGGATAGCTTACCTGGTGATCAATAAAAGTATTTCGATAGGCAAGGTGCGGGGGCAGGGTTATATTGATGCGCTTGCAAAGCACGGTATCCCTTTTGATGACGAACTGGTGATCGACTGCAGCCAGGAAGAAAAAGTGAATTATTCAATCATCAAAAACGTACTGGAAAAAATTAAGCCCGATGGCATATTCAGTTCGGTGGAGCGCCTGGCCATTGCTACCTATTATGTTTGTAAAGATATTAATATAGCTATCCCCCAAGACCTGAAGATCATTAGTTTTTCCAGTTTGAGTATGGCGCCGTTGCTATCCCCAGCCTTGTCAACCATTACTCAACCGGCCTATGAAATGGGTGTGCAGGCAGCTGAACTGCTTTTTGAGGAATTGGAGAATAAAGAGCGTGCGAAGGTAAAACAACAGCATGTTTTAAAATCAAAGCTTTTTATCCGCAGGTCATCCGGGGGTTGAGAAATTCCTGCCTGCTTATTTCAAGATAGAAGGGTCCCAATCAACAAACAAGTCGCTGGTCTGGCCATTATCCGCATTGGCAAACCGGCCCTTCAAAATGCTTTGCCCGGTAAGTGCAGGATTGTTACCACTACCCAATGGCCATTTTCCTGACGTATCCCGGATGTTTATCCCGGCTACGGTTGCAGCATCCAGGCCAAAATCGGTACAATTATTTTTTGACAGGTGATAATCCATTATGCTATAGCGACCGGTAAGGGCTAATATTCTTTCGAACCGTCTTTTAGAAATAAATTTCCCCAATACCTCGTCCCAATGGTGGCCGGAATCGTCTTTAAAAACCGAGGAGGTAGAAGGCTCCAAAGGCGTTGCAGAAAGTATATTATCCTTATGCGGGTAAAATCCGAAGGAAAGAGAAACATAAGTGGAGTCGGTATTATACTTGATCAGGGTAATAAAGGTATGGCCGGTATTGGTCATGGCAAATATTTTGCGTTTGCCCGGAACTGGCTGTTTCACATGGAACAATATTGCATAGGCTACTGCCTTTTTGCCATCTTTAAAAGTATTGGCAATGTGCTCGTAATTGATGGCACGGCTCTTTTTTTCTGCAGCGGTTAAATTGTCTAATGAGAAGGACTTTTTGTTAAGTACAGAATCATCATTTGAATTGATCACCAGGTATCCGGCATTTGCTCTGGCGGTATCTGCATCATTTATAAGATAGTTTTGTTGCAGCGAATCTGGTTCCTGCTGGTACTGGATGGTTTTGAAAAAACACTTCATAGCCAGCGGGTAAAACCGGAGCCTGGCAAATGTATTGGCCAGGTGGTAATAAAACTTAGCGCCTGATTTGTTATAATGAAGATCATTATCGGCATTCAGGCTTTTTAAATAGGCCATCAGCTTCCTTCTTTCCTGTGGCTTTTTTATGCCTGCGGCGAGTTTTGACCATGTTGCAGCATCATTTTCATAAAAAGATGAATTAGAGACAGCGGCTACAGATGTTGCATTGCCGGATGAATCGGCAAGGGTTGGCCGGGTGTAATTACTGGCAACTAATTGTGCATGCGCAGGCAAACTGTACCAGGTGATAATGGTAAGGAGCAATAGTCTGAGGCATATGGATCTGTAAGCTGTTGCCATAAATAAAATTAACCGGGCCTTGTCATTTAAAGACTATGTTAAGATGTAATCTTTGAAAGAGACGAAGTATAATAAATACGTTACTTATGCCCGGTATATTACAAGCTTAATAATAAATTGTTTAACCTGCAAATGAGTATAAATTTAGAGATCTTCAGCTATTTTATATAGGCGGAAATGCGCTGCGATCTTTTCCTTCTCGATCAGGTCTGCGATGCTGGTTTCGGTCAGGATTTTTAAGGTGGCATCGCGTATGGCGACAAAGGTTTTCCGTATGCCGCAGGATTCCTCGTCCTCACATTCTTCGCATTGATGGTAATAATTGAGGCTTGCGCAGGATACCAGGGCTATCGGCCCATCGGTAACGCGCAATACCTGCACCAGCAAAATATCTTTGGCCGGTTTACCTAAAACGTAACCTCCACCGGTACCTTTCTTGCTATATAAAAACCCGGCATTCCGTAATTCGCCCAGGATGCTTTCCAGGTATTTCTGGGGAATATTACCAAGTCCGGCAATCTCGGCAATGTGCATGGGTCGACCCGCTTTGCTTTTTCCTAATAATACCAACGCTTTGATCGCATACTTACTTTTCTTTGACAGCATATCGGCAAGGTTTACCAGTTACACAGAATAATTGTACTTAATGCCTGTTTCACCGCTTTTATTTGTCCGCTTAGTAATAGCAGATTTTGTACAGTGGGGATATGGTTATTTAGATAGTTTTCATATTTTTTTATCGCAACCGTTTCACCTTTAATAATGATATTCAGCAGCGCTGCATCTCCTTTATGTGCCGCAACCCTGAGCTTCTCTATCCATAAAAGATCGACCTTGTCAACAGAGATGCCGCCGGAAGAACTCAGATGGCGGTAAAGTTTAAAAGCCTGGTCGGTCCGTTCAGCTACATATTGATTACAGATACCTTTAAGCTGCAACGACCGGGTGGAACTTGCCAGTGCCTTATAGTTCTCTTTACTAATGATCAGGGCAATTATCAATTCTTCCAGATCTGTTGATCCCTGCTGTTGCCGGCTTTTAGTTAGCAGGGCATTATCTTTGGCAAATTCCGTAGTTGTTGTTATTCCCATACAAATATATATTTAGTCGATAGATTAAGTAGATATTATGTCAAAAGTATATTTTATATTTTCAAAATGCAAGACTCTTTGTAAATAATTAATTTCCAGGAAGCCATGTTAAATAAAGAAAGCCGCCCCTTGAGGCAGCTTTCCGAATTAAAAGGCGGGCGCGTCATCAACACAAATCCATACCCATCTATTCAGCCTGAATCAGATATGAATAAACATTTCTTCTTCGGGCTTGCGCACTTTAACCAGCTTGCTATAGCCATCATCTTCGGCACGAAAGCCGATGGCAGCAATTACAGCGGTGGTTAAGCCTTTTTCTTTTAATCCCAGGATATCATCAAATTTGGCAGCGTCGAAACCTTCCATCGGGCAGGCATCTATACCCAGGTCGGCAGCGGCGGTAAGCAATACGCCCAACGCGATATAAGCCTGTTTTTTTGACCAGCCTATCCGCTGCTCAATATCCATTTTGTTTACATTTCCATTGATCATTTGCTCGTAAGCATCCAGGTTCTTACGTTCTACGCCACGAACGTTTGCTACGTGATCTATAAAATGCTTTACATACGTTTCATCCAGATTTGTTTCAGAGGCAATGATGATCAGCTGTGAAGCGTCTGTCAACTGCGGCTGGCCATAAGCGGCTTCGCGCAATTTTTGCCTTGTGGCCGCATCTTCAATAACTAATATTTTATAGGATTGAACGCCGGCTGATGAAGGTGATAAATGAACTGCTTTTAACAATTCGTCTAATTGTGCAGGACTTAATTTTTTATCAGGATCAAATTTTTTGGTGGCATAACGCCAGTTTAATTTTTCTATGAGTGACATGACTTTTTTTCCGTTTTAAATATTTAGACAAAAATAGATGTTTAAACATTTAATTTAGTCATGTTACCGTAATCCTTACAACAGCCCTTTGTCACGAAGTTCTTTCTGACGCTGTTTCTCGAGCTTTTTAAGTGCGCGTTTTTCCTGGCGTATTTGTTTTTTGGTTTTGCCTGCGGTATCTACCTGCAGCTCCTCCTCTTTTTTGGCGGTAGTATCCTTTTTACCAAATAACCGCTGGAAAAAATTAGGTTTTTTGTCGGGTATGGTAGGCTCAACAAAGGTTGGCGTACTATCGTCATCATCATCGTTATTCTGTTTCATCAGGCTGTCAGCAACTGCAGCCGGCACCGGGGCAATTTCCTGTCGCAGGCTTTCTTTTAGTCTTACAGAATAGTATCCATATCCGGAGCTGTCAGGCTGGGTCCATCCCCTGCTTGCCATCAGCCTGCCAATCAAATTGAAATATCCGGTCAGGCTTGGCCGCAATGAACCATCTGGTAAAAAAGAATAAAGACCTGTTTTAGGATGCGGAAGTATACTGGCCAGATAAATGCTTTCGCCAAGACTCAGTTCGGATGGTGATTTACCGAAATAGTAATGTGAGGCTTCACTTATCCCATAAACGTTGCGGCCCCACTCCACAATGTTGAAATACACTTCGAGCATCCTGTTTTTGGACATCACGTTATTATTCTCGATCATCCATACGATCAGTATTTCCTCTATTTTGCGGGCCAGTGTTTTTTGCCTGTTCAGGAAAGCGTTTTTGATCAGCTGCATGGAGATAGTACTGCCGCCTCGCTTAAATTTCTTTTCCTTGATATCGGTAGCAATAGAGCGCCTGATGGACTCTTCCACAAAACCATGATTGGTATAAAAGGAAGGGTCTTCAGAGGTCATCACCGCATTACGTGCATTTTGGGATATATCTTCTAATGGTGTAAAGTCAGGGTTTTGCGGACCGATTACACGGGATGGCATGGGTTTGCCCTTTTCGTATGGTGTATAAACGAAAGGCTTATTTAATTTGCCAAGATCGGTTTTGCCATATTTAACAATTTTTAAATTGTCTTTTGCCAGGGACGATTCAAACTGCACTTTATCGGGGTTGGAGCTATCCAGGAACACATGCAGGTGATACTTTACCTTTCCTGTTACCTGTATACCGGTAAAGGTATCGAACATTCCTTCGGGGAGAGAATCAAATACATCCTGGGCGTTCATCCAATCGGTATTTACCTTGACGGTATACATTTTTACCGGGTAGAGCTGGTATTTAAGATACGGCTTGATAGTGATCTTTTTAAGATGCACCAGTGATGAACTGTCCAGCGAAACATAGTTTTTACCCACAAAAACATTGGCGTCAATAGAGCCGTTGGGTACCACAATATCCGTTGCCGACAAGCCTGGTTGGTTGATCAGCAGATTGCTTACCGACCAGGAGCCATATATTTTGGTGACACCATCGCTGTTCTCAACCTTTTCGAGCCGGGTAGTTACGGTATCAAAATTAACTTTGAGGTGGAAACGTTTTTCGATCATCGGTATCTCTACCTTTTTGCCGTCGGCATACAAACGCACATCGATGTCTTTGTCTGAGGGGTGCATTTTACCGGCGAAATGCCAGGTCGCGGCGCCATCATCTACTTTGATTGTCGAGCTTAATTTGCCGCCTTTTATCTGGGCGGTTTGGGTAAGGAGCTTAATGCCAGCACTGTCATTTTTAAAAGTAACCAGGAAATTTTTCAGGTCCAGATCATCAGGTATCTTATACAAAACCTGTTTGATGAGGTTGTTCGCCAATACAGAGAGATCGGCCCTTTCCTTTTTTTCGGTCGTGTCCTTTTTCTTTTTGAACAGGAAATCAAAATTTTTGACGCCCTTTATATCAGTCAGGTTCAGGTGCCCGTCGCTCAATACCACATCAGCAAGCTTTATGTTACCAAATATGACCGGGATGATCTTTACGCTGATGTCAAATCTTTTAATGCTTAAAAGACTATCGCGCTGGTCAGGCACTACGGTGATATCCGCAAAAGAAACGGTGCTCAATCCGGTAAACCGGGCCGAACCTATATTTAAATTTAAATTGTAATCTTTTTTTGCTTTGGCCTTTGCTTTAACAATAGCGCTTTCCAGCAAAGCGCCGCGTTTGTTATAAGCAATAACTCCGCCTATGAAAAAGAGGATGAGAAGGGAAGCGGCAACTATGACGGCTATACGGATATATTTGGGGTTAATACGCTGCATCAAATAATTTTATCCAAAACTAAACTAAATCTTATCCGATACAAACGCCGGGAGCGGGAAAATGTTTCTGACATTTAGGAATGTAAGATTTGACAACTTTTTAAATATGTCAAATCCCGCATATATTCATTTTATCATTAACATGACATTACTGCCACCCTGTTTTAGTAAGTTTGTACTGTAATGACGATAACCAAAGAACAAGTTTTACAGGCACTTGGCCATGTAGAGGAACCCGATCTGAAAAAAGACCTGGTGACCCTGAACATGATACAGGACATCAGCATAGAGGGTAACCGTTTGAGTTTTTCGGTGATCCTCACCACGCCTGCCTGCCCTTTAAAAGCGATGATAGAAAATGCCTGCCGCAATGCGATCGGTCATTTTATCAGTAAAGATATCGAGGTAAGTATTAACATGACCTCGCGCGTTACCTCGCAGAAAAATACAGGTGTGCCGGGGGTTAAAAATATTATTGCCGTAGCCTCAGGTAAGGGTGGCGTTGGTAAATCGACGGTAGCTGTAAACCTTGCGCTTGGGCTTGCACAGGCTGGTGCAAAGGTGGGACTGATAGATGCAGATATTTACGGGCCATCCATCCCTATTATGTTTGGTTTGGAAAATGCACGGCCAAAAGCCAGCCAGGCTGAGGGTAAGACACGGATAGAGCCCATTGAAAAATATGGCATCAAGCTATTGTCTATTGGTTTTTTCACCGACCCTAACCAGCCGGTGCCCTGGCGCGGACCAATGGTATCAACCGCGGTAAAGCAATTATTTAATGATGCCGATTGGGGCGAGCTGGATTATTTGGTAGTCGACCTGCCGCCGGGCACCGGGGATATACACATTACGGTAACACAAACCTTCCCTATTACAGGCGCGGTTATTGTGACCACTCCGCAGAATGTGGCCTTAGCAGATGCCAAAAAAGGTATCGGCATGTTCATGATGAATGCCATTAATGTGCCTTTGCTGGGTATAGTAGAGAACATGTCGTACTTTACCCCTGCTGAATTGCCCGAAAACAAATATTATATTTTTGGACAAGGCGGTGGTCATAAACTGGCAGACCAGCTGGATGTGCCATTTTTGGGCGAGATACCTTTGGTGAAAAGCATTAGCGAATCGGGTGATGCCGGGAAACCGGTTGTTTTGGAAGAACAAAACCCCATGAGCAAGGCATTTACCGAAATGGCAAAAAGGGTGGCGCAGCAAGTAGCTATTTGCAACGCACAGGCCAATAATAAAAATTTGGTAAATAATTAATAACTTTACTTTTTATAATTTAATAAAGATGAGCTTATTAGAACAGGTGGAAGCAGCTTTAAATACGATCAGGCCGTATTTGGAAACTGATGGCGGGAATGTTTCTATAGAGGAGATCACTCCTGATAACGTGGTAAAATTGAAATTACTGGGTGCATGCGGATCATGCCCGATGAGTATAATGACCCTGAAAGCCGGTATTGAGGAAGCCATAAAAAAGGCTGTTCCCGAGATCACAGGCATAGAAGCGGTTAACCTGACCGACATTGATGACCCCAACGCGGTACTTCCCGAAAATTTGAGATAATGTTAACTATTGTTAAATTGCATTAGTATTTAATGCAATACATTATTTTTGCCTACCAATTTTTTTGAAACCATTTCATAAAAGACAGGTATAAATAAGAAAAGCCAATTTTAAGTGAAATACCTAACCGGCATACTTTTACTGTTCATTACTGCGGGTGCCTTTGCCCAGCAGCAGGATAAGCCATTGGTGCAGTTTAGCGGTTTGGTTTATAATGCCGACAGTATTAAAGTGGTGATACCTTACGTGACCATCACCAATACCAATAACCATAACCAGGTTTATGTAAGTAACTATGAAGGCTATTTTTCCTTTGTGGCGCATGAACGCGATACGCTGGTTTTCACCAGCATCGGTTTTGCTTCTGTTAAGGTAGTGATACCTGCAAATGTGAATAAGAGCTATACCACCGAGGTGAGGTTGAAGCCACAAATCATCAACCTGCCTACCTTCCACGTGTTCCCATGGGCTACAACAGACGAATTCAGGAAAGATTTTCTGTCGATGAAACTGGCTGATGATGATCTTGAAATAGCCCGGAAAAATTTAGAGCGCTCCGTTTCAAAATCTGCTAGTAATAACCTGGCACGTGATGGCGGGGAGATACAATCAGCCTGGGCACAGAACGAGCATAACGATATCGTGAACCAGCATTCGATCACCAACCCCTTGCTGAACCCCTTTGCCTGGGGCAGCCTGATCAAACAGATATCTGAGGGCGATAAGAGCCGTGCGTCGGGAAATTAATTAGAATCAAGAGAAAAGATTCAAGAATCAAGACAAAAGTTCTAAGATCAAACCAGGTTATCCTGGCTCCTGAATCTTGGTTCCTGGCTCTAAAAACTAACGGCCTTTCTTAGCAGCGGGAAATTTCATTTTGTAATCCACATCCACCATACCTTTTGAGATATCGTTCAGCTTCTTTTCTATAAGGCGCTTGCGCAGCGGACTTAGCTTATCAGTAAACAGCTTGCCTTCTATGTGGTCATATTCGTGCTGGATAATGCGGGCCGCCATACCTTTAAAGGTTTCCTGGTGGTGTTTCCAGTTCTCGTCGTAATAAGATATTTTGATCACAGGCTTACGCGATACATCCTCGCGTATTTCGGGAATGCTGAGGCAGCCCTCGTTAAAAGCCCACTCCTCGCCGCTTTCATCCATCATGGTGGCGTTGATGAATGCCTTTTTGAAATCCTTCAGCTCAGGCTCATCATCATCGAAGGGGGTGGCATCTATTACAAAACAACGCATGGAAATGCCTACCTGAGGAGCGGCCAGCCCAACACCCCGGGCACCATACATGGTCTCGAACATATCGTCGATCAATTGTTTGATGTTTGGATATTCATCCGGTTCAACAGCAACTGCTTTTTTTCTTAAAACCGGATCTCCGTAGGCAATGATAGGAAGTTTCATTACACAAAAATACGGTTTAAATTTTTAACGGAAAAACACGGCGTTGTACATTTTACCTCAAAAAGATGAACCCATTTCACATTTGTTAAAAAATATTTTTTGATGATGAGCAAACCCCATGGTCCCAAACTTCGTAGTTGATATCGAATGGATAATTTGGTTATGTGATAGCGTGAGATACTATTGCGTTCCGTAGAATTAAAATTAGGCAAAAATAGCCGGACATAGTGTTTGGCTATTTTTGTTAGTTGAGCGCCATTCTGTTAATGTTAATTATACCTATACATATTAATTATGCTATCAAATACTCATCTAAGGTCTTTGGTTGAACATAAAACATGCCCTGTTCACAATCAAAAGCCCGCTATTGAAATAATTGGCGGAGAGATAAATGTTAAATGCTGCTGCTCTGATTTTAAGATCACCTGTTTGAAAAAGATCGTCAGACTGTTGATCGAGCTGAAAGATCACTCTTTAAGTATCGCAAAGGGGAGTATTGCGTAACATTATTTCGAGTCGCCCTTAGGCACAAACAGCAGCGTGGTCATGCTGCTGTCAAATACCTCGTTGCTGATCTCCAGCAGCTGTTCGGCAGTGCAGGCATTGATCTTGGCGAATACCTGTTCCAGCGTATCTATATGCCCGAAATCCAGCAGGCTTTTTGCCATGGAAATGATCAGTCCCATGCGGTTCTCTTCGGCCAGGGCAATCTGTCCGATAAACTTTTGCTTGGCCTGGTGCAGCTGCAGCGTTCCCAGTTTCTGATCGCGCAGTTTTTTCAATTCTTTATGAACCAGTTTGCCGGCTTTGTCGGCCTTTTCGGCATCAGTACCAAAATAGATGGAAAATATGCCCGTATCGGATAGCGGGGTATAGTTCGACTCGATGGTGTAGGCTATACCATATTTTTCGCGGATCTCGAGGTTCAGGCGATTGCTCATGCCCATGCCGCCCAGCAGATTGTTCAGTAATAGCAGGCCCGTTTTATGATGATGGGCCGATGGGTATGCGCGGTTACCGATCATGCAATGGGTTTGCGTAATGGGACGATAGGCAGTCAGCGTCTCGCCTGTGCTGTCGGCCGGTTTAAGGCGGTGTTTTTTGGTATGATTAGCGGGGATGCTGCCAAAATATTTCTCAGTCAGTTTGACCAGCTTTTTCAGGTCATGGTCGCCAAAAACAGCGAAGATCATTTCGGCCGTATTGTAGTTGGCCAGCATGAATTGGCTGATGTCGGCCTTGTTCATAGCCGCTACCGTTTCGGGGGTACCCAGGATATTTTTGCCAAGGGCATGGCCTTTAAACAACAGTTCTTCAAAATCGTCCTGTATGGCTTCTTCGGGCTGATCGAGGTACGATGCGATCTCATCCAGTATCACGCCGCGTTCCTTCTCCATCTCGTCCTGCGGGAAAGTAGAATGGAACAGGATATCCTGGAACAGGTCGACCGTGCGCTCCAGATGCTGCCGCAAAAGCGATGCGTGGATGCAGGTATATTCCTTGGTGGTATAAGCATTCAGATCGGCGCCTACCAACTCCAGGCGGTTCAGTATCTGGTTGGTGTTGCGGGTTTCGGTTTCCTTAAATAGCAGGTGTTCAATAAAATGCGCCAGACCCTCCTTGTTCTCAGGCTCATCGCGCGAACCCGCATTGACCACAAAACAGCAATGCGTAATAGCCGAAGGCGAATGTTTATGCAGGATGCGTATGCCGTTGGATAGGGTGTAAACCTGGTAGTCGATCATGAGGGGGCAAAGATAGTGTTTATGTATGGGAAGTTGGAAGAGATGGAGAAGGACAAGATTTGTTGTGAAAAGGAATTGAGGTGGGGTTGTTTTAAGATAATTTATTGTTTTAGAACCCGTTGGGAAAGTTTGCCAGGGCGTTGCAGAAATGATATTTTTTATAAGTGATGAACTTGAAAACCATATTGATCTTGTAATTTTTGGGAAACTATTGATCTATGACAAGCCTCTGCTTTTTCTTCAACACAAAACAATACAACTCGACTAGCTCCTATATTTTCTAAATTGTCTATGAATGATTCAAAGTCAAATTTTTTAAGGATTTTATTTTTGTATTCAATTGTGAATACTTGTCCCAATACCTGCCTTTCTCGCTTTAATTCTCCTTTTTGGAAATCATCTAATTTTTGAAGTTCTCGAATTTCTGTCGATGGGGCCAAATTTATAACATGGCCATATTTTACATCAAGCTCAGCAAGTTTAGCTTGAAGTTTATTACTATTAACAAAAGAATACTTCGATCCACGAACTGCCCGTCTTTGCCTAATATCACAAAATGTGTCAATACGATTTTCTATTAATTTCTTAAAAAAATTCGTCTCGGTTGAGTTGTAAACCCCTATCGTAAAGAATTCCATATCAGTGTCTTTTTCTTGAGGTAAACGCCTTTTCTTCATCGAATAAATCAATGAAATTTTTTCCTTTATTTAATTCGTTCATAACAGTAATCTGATCTTTTGCTTTGTACGCAGAAACTATATGAGTCATAAAGATATTCTCTTTCAAAAGCTCTTGGCCTATAAGTTTACTCCTGTGGCATTCTTCCGGTTTAGATTCACTGCACATAACAGCAATATTTATATTTTTCTGATAGGCGATTATTAATCGTTTTAATCCATCCTTAAAAAAAGATTTCTCTTTAATTATTTCATAATCTACTTTCCCATTTATATAGCAAGAGCGGTCATCTGGCAATCCACCTAAATTATCACCCAGATAGACATAAATTATATTTGCCTTTTCTAATTCATATTTAATCAACTCACGATTAAATTGAGGATTGAATCTCGAATACGGACTAGATCTAACATCAATCAGATAATTAACATAAAATGAATTCAATTCATATATAAAATCTTCAATTTTTTTGCTTCCATGGCCTATTGAATAAATCATGATTGCCCTCCAATTTGATTTTCATAAAATGTAAAAGAACGACCATTAAACATATCTGGTACAGTTATTAAGGCAGTTACTTGTTTCCAATATTCCCCATTAAAAAATCGCGTCAAACCAATTCTAATATATTTATGTGGATTGTTGTTAAACATATTCATAAGTTGAGATGAGTAGTTATTATTACCTATTCTTTTTTGATACTTCACAAATGATAACGTCAATAAATCTGTTACAGGTATTGAATAATAAGAATTTCCATCATAATCCACAAAACTCATTCTTACTTTAAACTTTTCAAAACTTATCTCATCCCAAATATTAGTAATTTGCCTCGCTCGAACGATGAATAGAGACTTGTCCTGAGGGAGCAGGGCTAAATTTAAATTTGTGATAGACATTCGATTCAAAACATTTATAATTTCTTGATCGGTTAAATGACGAACAAACTTTGGAGCAAATGACTCATTGATTATCCAATCTTCTGTATGATAAATTTGCTCAGGTCTATAATGCTTAAATTCCATTTCAACTAAATTGAAATGATTAATTACTTGTGTAGCCCCCTCCATAGCAAAATCTCTACTAAGTCCTGTTGCGAATATAGGTCTTACAAATCGCCAAGTCTGCTCATCTATACCGCTCACGCAAATATGCCCTTGATTCATTCTTGTTATGCCAGTAATAATTATTCTTTTTCTGAATAGCCCTTGTTGAGCACAAGAATTACACAAAATCCCGGCATTTGATAAAATTATCGTTGTCAATTTATTGCCACATGCAATACAATTAGTTTGTGTTACTGGCATTGTGAATAAGTGATTTAGGTGTAATCAAATATAAAACTTTTATAAATATAGTTATTATCAAATTTATAAAACAATCACACTCCCTCCGCCACCCTCTTCGTCTTCTCCAAAGCCGTCCTCGCCACTGTTAATTATCCCGTTTTGAAATGGAGGGCTAATAATAATTTGCAGATAGTTCAATTCACCCGGTTTTAATATTTCGGCCTATATTTATGCCATGAAAATGCGTGTTGCCGACCTTGATTTTGAATTGTACATCACCCAAAGCGCCATAGCAGAACGTGTGAATGCGATAGCTGCGCAGATCAGTAACGACTATAAGGATCGTACCCCGGTGTTTGTCGGCATACTGAACGGCAGCTTTTTGTTCCTGGCCGACCTGGTGAAACAACTGGATATGCCCTGCGAGGTGGCGTTCACCAAACTGTCCTCCTACCATGGCGGCACTACCAGCACCCGAACGATACGCGACGACTTTGACCTGGCCATTGATATTAAAGGTCGCGATATTATACTGGTGGAGGATATTGTGGATACCGGCAATACGCTGCATTACCTGGTAAATAAACTGAAGGTGCGGCAACCGGCTTCGATCGCCGTATGCTCGCTGCTGCTGAAACCCAAAGCGCTGGAGGTTACTATTGATGAGCTGAAATATGTAGGCTTTGAAATAGAGAACGACTTTGTAGTAGGCTATGGACTGGATTATCAGGAGTTGGGACGCAATTTGAAAGGGATATACAAGAAGGTGTAATTGACTGCCTGAAGTTTTGCCCTGCCCACATGCCGACCCCTCCTCCAAAGGAGTCCTTCGGACCGGCCTCTCCTGATTCCAGGGGAGGGGATTTATTATTATTTTTCACCCTCTCCGCGGGGCGGAAAGAGGGTGAAGAACTTTAGAATCTCAGGGATTTTTCGTATATTTAAGTAAGACTTCTCCAGCCTGCTATCAAAAAATAAAGGAGACCAAATTGGGTCTTCAAATTGAAAAAATTGTTCTTTTGCCTTATTTTATTCGTACTAAACTGATAAACAAGTTATTATAGATACATCTGTCGGATTTTTACTACCGGCATTGGCCCCAATACCCGGCAAAAGGCAAATTTTACTACGGGCATAAGCCCTGATACCCGGCAAACGACAAATTTTACTACGGCTATTGTGCCCGATGCCCGTGTGATGCGATTTTTTACTACCGGTAATACCGGTTTGGCCGGTGCGCATTTTTTTTGATACCTTGTTGGTGATTTGCACCTCAAATTGCCAATAACCGATGACCGATTCGTTAACCTATTTACTCGTGCTGCTGGTGGCCGGGGTCGCCCTGATCGTGGTGCTGACCACCCGGTTTAAGGCTCCCGCCTTTTTTGCCCTGTTCTTTGCCTGCCTGCTGGTTGGTCTGGGTATCCAATTGCCTTTGGGCGATATCGTCACGGTGATCAAAGACGGCTTTGGTAACATCTTAAAATCAATAGGGCTCATCATCATATTAGGCACCGCTTTGGGCCTGCTGCTGGAATACACGGGCAGCACTTCGGTAATGGCGTCCTTCCTGTTAAAGAAAATGGGTAAGCGTTTTGCGCCCCTGGCGATGAGCATTACCGGGTTTGTGGTTGGGCTGCCCATATTTTGCGATTCGGGCTTTATTGTATTGAGCGGACTTAACCATTCCATGGCTAAGCGGACAGGGATATCCATGGCCACCATGTCTGTTTCCCTGGCGACAAGCCTGCTGGCCATCCACTGCATGGTACCGCCGCACCCGGGTGCCTCGGCCGCTGCCGCCGCTATCGGGGTCGACTTTGGCAGACTGATATTAGTGGGTATGGTGGTAGCTATACCCGCAATGATCGTAGGTAACCTCTGGGCCAACTATGCCGGCAAAGCTATCACCGATGGGCCGACTGAAGATACAATTAATGTAGATCAGGCATCCCAGGGCCCGTCATTGATCAAAGCCTGCCTGCCGGTGTTTGTTCCTATTATCCTGATTGCGCTTAAGTCTTTTTTAACGACCGGGGGTGCCGCTTATCACGGTTTGACAGGCGCGTTGCTCTCCTTAGGCGATCCCGTAATTGCCCTCTTGATCGGTGTATTGCTGGCACTGAACTGCAAACGGGCATGGAGCAAAAAAGAGCTGGGTAAGATCCTGCAGGATTCCGTTGAAAAGGCGGGCGGCATACTGGTGATCATAGGGATGGGTGGTGCTTTCGGTGCTATCCTGACCGTAGCTAAAATAGGCGATCATCTGAGCCAGTCGGTTGCATTGGGTAGTATGGGCATATTTTTCCCTTTCCTGCTCACATCGGTTTTAAAAACAGCGCAGGGTTCCTCGACAGTTGCCATTATTACGGCCGCATCCATCTTGTTGCCGTTATTACCTGCATTGGGTTTGAGCAGTGATACCGGTCGCCTGCTTTGTGTGCTGGCTATGGGGGCAGGCTCAATGATGATCTCACATGCCAATGATGCCTATTTTTGGGTGATCGCCAAGTTTTCTGGCCTCGGAATGGAGACTATGCTGAAGGTTTACTCGGTAGCCACTTTGTTTATGGGACTGACAGCGTTAGTGATGGTTTATATTTTGTCAATATTCCTGTAATATGCACATCCTCATCGCCCCAAACGCTTTTAAAAACAGTCTTGACGCCATACAGGTTGCCAAAGCAATTGAGCAGGGCTTAAAACAGAGCAGCCTGGAATGCACCACGGAATGTTTCCCGATAGCAGATGGCGGCGACGGTACCGGAAGCCTGATCATTGAAAGCTGTAAGGGAACTATCGTAACCAAAGAGGTCCATGACCCTTTGGGAAGAAAGATCAGCTCACAATTCGGGTTGATCGACAACGGCAAGACGGCAGTCATCGAAATGGCGGATGCTTCGGGTTTGCGGCTGTTAAAAAAGGATGAACTAAATCCATTAAAAGCCTCATCCTATGGAACAGGTGAGCTGATCAGATTTGCTTTGGATGCTGGTGCTAAAAAGATCATTATTGCCATGGGCGGTTCCGCTTCGGTTGATGGCGGCTGTGGCATACTAAACGCATTAGGGATTAAATTTTTGGATAAAGAGGGCAAACACCTATCCGCAGTACCGGCAGATTTGATCCATATGGCTAAGATTGATGTATCCAACCTTGATAAGCGGATCAGGGATTGTGAGATCGTTATTCTGTGCGATGTCAACAATGTACTTTTAGGGCCTGATGGTGCGGCCAATATATTCGGTCCGCAAAAGGGGGCTTCCGCGGATGATGTAAAAATACTCGAGGCTTTTTTGAAAAACTTTGCGGAGGTATCCGCTGCTCAATCAGGTACCGACATGACCAGGCTCAAACATGGCGGAGCAGCGGGCGGGGCGACATCAGGATTACATACCTGGCTCGATGCCAAACTGGTAAATGGTATTGAGTATTTCTTAAAACTTACCAATTTTGATGAAGCCTTAAAACGCGCCGACCTGGTAATTACCGGTGAAGGCAGTATCGACCGGCAAACCTTACAAGGCAAAGGGCCTTATGGTGTAGCCTTGAGTGCCAAGAAAAAAAAGATAAAAGTAATAGGATTAGCTGGCAAGATTGAAAAAGGCCAGGAGCTAAATAAATATTTTGATGAATTAATTTCGATTAATGAAGAACCTTTTGCTATAAGTGACGCAATGAAACACACCCATATAAATTTGATCAATTCAGCGATGGAAATTGGTAATCGAATAGCCTAAATTTTACAGTACAAAACCAACTTGAACCTTATCAACCCTTAAATATGAAAAGATTGTATCCTTTTTTCCTCGTTGTTTTTTTAATCAGCATATCATTTAAATCTTCAACTAAAGATTATTCACCTTCGATCCAAACAATATTACTTAGTAAAGTTTGTACGCATCCGTTTTCTGATCCAGTTAAACCCGATAAATTTATATTAATAATCACAGGTCGATCGTTGCTAAATGGGAACGTTATTATTCGTATTATAAATTTTAACGGTAAAGAGATTTTCAAAAAGACCTGTGTCACGGAAGACCTTTTAGGCGACTTAGCTAGCGAATTGAAGCCTCGTCAAAAAATCGACACAATTAAAGTTAGAGCGAAGCATTTTTTTGACGAATCAAATTTTGTAAAACCCGCAATAAGCTCTACTGAAAAGTATGATGAAGAGCAAACCGATCTTAAGACATGGAAGGATATAAAAAGCGACAGAAGCGCTATTGGTTTTATATATTCAATGTATTATGAAAATACATTTGGTATTGCCTGGTCCAAAAGAAACCATAAGGTTGTGCAGTACTGGTTCTCTGATTAAATCCTAACTGGCTCCTCAATTTCTTCAAGTAACCCTACCGCTTCATTAATACTTCCAACGCCGTCGATACTGATGCGCAGCGTATTTTTTACTTCCTTTAAATTGGTGCGGCGCGGGTTGGCCTGCACAAACATCAATACCTGCTTAAAGGCATCGCTTTCAAAATATTTTGATTGCTGACTGGCGATAAAATAACCACGGAGTACATTCTTTTTCAATGATATTTTTTCAAAGCCGATAGCTTTTCCCAACCATTGCAGGCGCATGGTGTTGAGCAGGTCGCTTACCTGCGGTGGTATCGGTCCGAAACGATCATGTAGCTGTTGTTCAAAGGCCTGAAGTTCTGCTTCGTTCTCCAGTTTTGAAAGTTCGGTGTACAGGTTATAACGCTCGGCTATGCTGGTTACATACTCATCGGGGATGAGTATCTCCATGTCGGTATCGATCTGTGTAAAGGAGATATAAGGCCGTGGTTTTTCGTCCGGGAATACGCCTTTAAACTCATCGTCTTTGAGTTCCTGTATGGCTTCGTCCAGTATCTTGTGGTACATCTCAAAGCCGATCTCGGCAATAAAACCGCTTTGTTCGGCCCCCAGCAGGTTACCGCTGCCGCGGATGTCCAGGTCGCGCATAGCTACGTTAAAACCACTGCCGAGGTCAGAAAACTCTTCTATCGCGCTTAATCGTTTACGCGCTTCCGGGGTAAGCGTTGACAATGGCGGGCTCAGCAAATAACAAAAAGCTTTCTTATTGCTCCGTCCCACACGCCCGCGCATCTGGTGCAGGTCACTCAGACCAAACATGTGTGCGTGATTGATGATGATGGTATTGGCATTCGGTATATCCAAACCGGCCTCAATAATAGTGGTAGCCACCAATACGTCGTACTCCCCATTCACAAATTTCAGCATCACATCTTCCAGGTCATCACCCTCCAGCTGACCATGTGCTATACCAACACGTGCTTTAGGTACCAACTTATGGATCAGTCCACCTAATTGTGGCAAATCGACCACCCGGTTATGAATAAAAAATACCTGTCCGCCACGGTCTATTTCATGCTCCACGGCTTCTTTGATCAGTGT
>JBEHXM010000038.1:0-38105 GCA_048498695.1 Bacteroidota bacterium | reverse complement strand
CGTAATGATTATGCCGGATTAGATGTGAAGGGCAAAACAGTGATTGTGCTGGTGAATGATCCCGGCTTTAAGGGCGATACCATGACCTACTACGGCCGGTGGACCTACAAATATGAAGAGGCTGCGCGACAAGGTGCAGCGGGTATTATCATTATACATCAAACCAAGGAAGCCAGTTATCCATGGAGCGTAGTGGCCAGCAGCTTCCCCGGTGCAAAGCTTTACCTGCAGCAAAAGGATAAACACATGGGGCGTTGTAAAGTGGAAGGCTGGATAACCGAAGATGCCGCTAAAAAGCTGTTCGCTGCCGCGGGTATTACCGGCGACCTGCGCGCAATGGCACGTAAGCAGGATTTTAAAGCTATTCCGCTGAATTTAAACATCAGTGTTGGTGTTCACAACAAGTTGAAGTATGCTATGTCGCACAATGTGATAGCTACCCTTAAAGGCAGCACCAACCCAGGCGAATATGTTATTTATACCGCTCACTGGGACCATTTGGGTATTGGTAAACCCGATGCCAAAGGCGACAGCATTTATAATGGCGCGGTAGACAATGCCGATGGCGTGGCAGCGCTGATCAGCATGGCTAAGGCTTTTACAGAAGCAAAGGAAAAGCCACAGCGTTCGATTGTATTCCTGGCGGTGACAGCTGAGGAGCAGGGGCTGCTGGGGTCTGAATATTATGCAACGCACCCTGTTTACCCGCTTAATAAAACCATTGCCGACCTGAATATGGATGCATTAGGCAGTTATGGAGAAACAAAGGATATCGCTATAACCGGCAAAGGGCAAAACGACCTGGATGATTATGTAGAAAAATATGTAAAAGAACAAAACGGGGTAGTTGTAGGCGACCGCAAGCCGGGAGCAGGCAGCTATTACCGGTCGGACCATTTTAACTTTGCCAAGGTAGGTGTACCGGCATTGGACATGAATAATGGTGATATCAGCCTTGCACATGGCGGAGAATGGGGCAAAAAACAGCAGGAAGATTATACCGCTAATCACTATCACCAGGCATCAGATAATTATTCGGCGGATATGGATGCGAGTGGGATGGCACAGGTAGCTAATTTGCTATTTGAGATAGGCTACCAGTTAAGTAATGAAACAACTTATCCGGGATGGAAAGACGGATCGGAGTTTAAGGCAACAAGGGATAAATCTTTAGGGAAGTAATTTCTTCCGGTATTGATACAAATGAAAAAGACAACTGCCCCAAAACGCAGTTGTCTTTCTCGTAATAAGGACTAAGTGTTACAAATTTCTGTAATTAAATCAGTGTCTACAACCCGTGTTTTCACGGTATTTTTAGATTTTTAAAAAATAAGAAAGGCCATTTAAAGCACGTCAAGGCTGTTTTATGATTTGTAATTAACTTATATTTAATTTTATTGTTTAGAGGATTCATTGCCCTGCGCTTTAGCGCGGGGATGAAATTTAGTTTGATTGATGGCTTTAGCCTAAACTATTCCGCTGGTAGATTGTGGCTAAAGCCAGGAGATTTTCAATAATAAACCCCGGCCTAAAGGCCAGGGCTATGAAAATTTTTATCTTATCATCTGCACACCTGCATATTATCACATCTGCGCATCCACCTATTCCTCTACCACTTCACTATTTGGCGCGCTTAGCTCTGGCTTTTCGTGTTTAAAATAGTGCTTCTGATAGATCAGTATCAGTATAACGCCTACGGAGATAGCCGAATCGGCCAGGTTAAATACCGGGCGGAAAAATATAAAATCCTGCCCGCCCCAGATGGGCACCCATGAAGGAAAATTGCCGGATAAAAGCGGGAAGTAGAACATATCTACCACGCGGCCATGAAAAAGGGGTGCGTAATGGTACATGATCCCGTAAAAGGTGGAATCGATAATATTACCCATTGCACCGGCAAATATTAAGGCCACGTTCATGATCAGTCCGCGGTGATGTTTGTGTTTGATCAGGTAAACCAGACCGTAACCAATACCCACTACTGCGCCAATGCGGAATAAGGTTAAAGCCAGCTTACCCAGCTCGCCGCCAAACTCCATCCCAAAGGCCATGCCGTTATTTTCGGTATAGTGCAGCATACCCCGGTTGCCCAGCAGGTGAATTTCTTCTCCTAAATACATGTGGGCCCGTACCCAGGTCTTAATGATCTGGTCGGCAAGAATAATAAAAGCGGCAACAAGAAAGGGTTTGGTATAAGCAGCCTTCATTAATATTGCTTCAGTTTGGCTTCCATGCTCAGCGTAGTATGCGGCACTGCGCGCAAACGTTCCTTTTGTATCAGTTTACCTGTTTCGCGGCAAACGCCGTAAGTTTTATTTTCAATGCGTACCAGGGCAGCTTCTAACTGCTCAATAAATTTTTTCTGACGGGCCGCCAACTGGTTGATAGACTCTTTTTCAAGCGTAGCCGATCCGTCTTCTAAAGTTTTATAGGTGCCTGCAGTATCATCCGTACCATTAGCATTAGGTGTGCTTAATGATGAAGCCAGTGAGTTTAACTCCTCTTTCGCGATCCGCAGCTTATCCAACAACAACTCTTTAAACTCCTGCAATTCTGCATCAGAGTACCTGGTTTTTTCGTTTTCTATTTTCATTATATTTTTGTTATAGCAATTAAAATTTCGTTTTCGTCAATCAGTACTGTTTCGCCTTCATTCAACTGATTATCAAGTTGTATGGTATCAGCCAAAATTTCGGCGCAAATATAGGATAAATTATTTTTTACTGCTTCGTTAATGAGAGAATGGTCGCGGAGGCGAACATTTATCTTATCGGTCACTTCAAAATCCTTTCCCTTGCGTAGGTTTTGTATACGGTTGATCAACTCGCGCGAAATACCTTCCTGTTTCAGCTCGTCGGTTATGTTAACATCCAGGGCAACGGTTAGTTTGCCCAAACTTGCAACCTGCCAGCCCGGAACGTCTTCGGCTATAATTTCAACATCACTTAATTCAATTTCGAATGTCGAATTTTCAATTTCGAATTTAGTGCTGCCTGTTTCTTCAAACTTGTTTAACGCATCGGGGCTCATATTAGTTATGGCTTCGGCAACGGCTTTCATATTCTTACCTGCTTTCGGGCCCAGGGCCTTAAAGTTTGGTTTCACCTTCTTTTTGATAAACCCGGATGCATCGGTAATATATTCAATATCCTTGATATTGGTTTCGGAAAGGATCAATTCTTTCACCAGGTCAACCTGGTGTTTAAAGTTTTTGTTGAGTATCGGCAGCAATATCCGGCTCAGCGGCTGGCGCACATTGATGCTTACCTTTTTGCGCAGCGATAGCACCAGTGAAGAGATATCCTGTGCCAATTGCATGCGTTCTTCCAGGGCTTTATTTACCAGCTGACTATTATAAACCGGGAACTCTGCCAAGTGAACCGATTCGCAATTTTCCTTTTTGGTGATGCCGTTCAGGTCGGTATATAACCTGTCGGCAAAGAATGGTGCGATGGGCGACATCAGCTTGCTGATGGAAACCAAACAAGTATATAATGTTTGATAAGCGGAAAGCTTATCTGCCGAATTATCAGACTTCCAGAAACGGCGGCGGCTTAAACGAACGTACCAGTTGCTCAGATGCTCATCCACAAAATCCTGGATGGCACGGGCAGCTTTGGTAGGCTCAAAATCGGCATAAAAAGCATCTACCTCTTTGCTCAGCGTATTCAGCAGGGATATGATCCACTGGTCAATTTCGGGGCGTTTGCTGAGTTCGATCTCAGCTTCGCTGTAATTGAATTGATCAATATTGGCATACAATGCAAAAAATGAATAAGTATTGTATAAGGTACCGAAGAATTTCCTGCGAACTTCATCCAGCCCTTCCATGTTGAATTTCAGGTTATCCCAGGGCGATGCATTGCTGATCATATACCAGCGGGCGGCATCAGCGCCATATTGCTCGATAGTAGAGAACGGATCGACTGCATTGCCCAAACGTTTGGACATTTTGTTGCCGTTCTTATCCAGCACCAAACCGTTGGATACTACATTTTTAAAGGCGATGCCCTTGTTGCCAACTTCTTTATTTACTGCTTTTACCTCATCGCTAGTTTCGCTCAGCATCACGGCTATGGCATGCAGGGTAAAGAACCAGCCACGGGTTTGGTCGACACCCTCGGCAATGAAATCTGCCGGGTAAGCATTTTTAAACTGATCTTTATTTTCAAACGGGAAATGCCATTGGGCATACGGCATAGCGCCACTGTCGAACCAAACGTCGATTAGATCGGGTTCTCGTAACATTGCTTTGCCTTTGCTGTCAGCAAGCTTTATAAAATCTACATATGGCCGATGTAAGTCAAATGTGTCAAAAGCCCCTTCTTCAGGCAATAAATCTTCATCACTTGATACCGCATATTCTGCAGAGGGATCATTATCTAAATATTTTACCTTAAACTTCTTAGGCTCTTTTATCGGATTAACCAGCATAATCCCCAAATCTATAGCTCGATCAATTTCTTTTGATAACTCTTCCATAGACCCAATGCATTTCTCTTCACCGCTTTCACTTCTCCAGATTGGTAACGGGGTACCCCAATAGCGGGAGCGGGATAGATTCCAGTCTACCAAATTCTCCAGCCAGTTGCCAAAACGGCCTGTTCCGGTTGATTCCGGTTTCCAGTTGATGGTTTTATTTAGCGCAACCAATTTATCCTTTACCGCAGTGGTGCGGATAAACCAGCTATCCAGCGGATAGTATAATATTGGTTCGTCGGTACGCCAGGAGTGCGGGTAGCTGTGCTCATATTTTTTTACGTCGAACGCTTTATTCTCGGTCTTTAGTTTGATAGAGATCAATACATCGGTCGCTTTAAAGCCCGGTGCTTCGCGTTCTTCTTTCGTATAATATTCTTCTTTTACATATAGACCTGCAAAGTCGGTCACCTCATCCACAAAACGGCCCTGTTTATTTACCAGGGGTACTTCTTTGCCTGTTTCATCCAGTACCATTACTGATGGCACACCATTTTCCTTACAGGCCCTGAAGTCGTCCGCACCAAAAACAGATGCGGTGTGCACAATGCCCGTACCATCCTCAGTGGTTACAAAATCAGCAGGGATCACGCGGAAAGCATTTTTTTCCAGGTCGGCATTGGTCACGTAAGGCATCAGCTGATGATAACGCAGGCCTAGCAGATCGGAGCCTTTAAATTGTGCCTTAACGGTCCACGGGATTATTTTATCTCCCTCTTTATAATCTTCAAATAAGGCATCCTCACCTTCAGCTTTGAAATATTTTCCAACCAAATCCTTAGCCAGAACAACGCTCACAGGCTGGAAGGTATAAGGATTTAAGGTGCTTATTTTAACGTAACCGATATTTTCACCAACGGCCAGCGCGCAGTTTGATGGCAGTGTCCATGGCGTGGTCGTCCAGGCTAATATAACGGTATCTTCATCAGCACTTTCAAACAACGTTTTGATGAGCGGGTGCTGCTGATCGTTCTTTAAATGAAACTGGGCTACAATACTTGTATCCTTAACCATTTTATAAGTACCCGGCTGGTTCAACTCGTGCGAACTTAATCCGGTACCCGATTTTGGCGAATAAGGCTGCACGGTATAACCCTTGTACAGCATATCTTTATTATAAAGTTCCTTTAGTATCCACCAAAGGGTCTCTATGTATTCGTTCTTGTAGGTGATGTAAGGATTGCTAAGATCTACCCAATAACCCATTTTTTCGGTCAGGTCGTTCCATACATCCGTATATTTCATTACCTCCGTGCGGCAGGCTTCGTTATAATCTTCGATGGATATTTTTTTACCGATGTCGTCCTTGGTAATGCCCAATGATTTCTCGACGCCCAGCTCAATTGGCAGGCCGTGTGTATCCCAGCCGCCTTTGCGTTTTACCTGGTAACCTTTTAAAGTTTTGTAGCGGCAAAAAATGTCCTTGATGGAACGGGCCATCACGTGGTGAATACCGGGCATACCGTTTGCCGACGGAGGGCCCTCATAAAAGGTATAAGGGTTGGTTTCCGGGCGACTGGTAATGCTTTTTTCAAAAATGTTGTTCTGCTTCCAGAACCCCAGTACATCCTTACCGATCTGCGATAAATTTAATTGCTTATATTCCTTGTACATCAATATGTTCCACCTCAAATTTTAGAGGTTGCAAAAATACGGAATTTTGAACGAAAAAAATTATATTGGCCCGATGAAAAATAAAGTAAAGCGCACAATTTACATGTTATTGGTAGCAGTGATACTGTTTTCATACTCCATGGTTGCAAAGGCCGAGCCCGGCTCTGTATGGATCGATCTTTTGCGTGGCGCCGGGATAGGTTTGGCGCTTGCCGGCAGCATCAGTTGTATTACACTTATTGTAGAATATTTTAAATCTGATACTCATATAAAGCGTTAATGGATGCCAGATTCCGTAACCCGATAGCTTTATTCCTGGCAAGCTTGGTTATGCTGATAATAGGCTTGCTCTTGAAAGCAATGCACTGGCCCGGCGGACAACTGATCACCGGCAGTATGCTAATGGTGCAGGCGGTATCCATTATCTGGCTGATCGTGCTGATTGTACGGCCCGGGAAGAAGTCGTGATTCCTATTCGATTCACATTCTTCTGATTTCGGCTAAACTTACTATCCAATTATATGCTTATTTAAAATTGATGTAAATTTTGTAACTTTAAAGTATGACAACTTTAACGTTACAGGTGCCTGATTCCCTTGAAAAAAACCATCATGATACGGTTAGGTTTATAGCGTCAAAGCTTTATGAAGCCGGAAAACTATCCTTAGGCCAGGCAGCAGAAATGGCGGGGATAAGTAAGACTTTATTTGCTGAAATTCTGAGTGATTATGGAGTTTCTTACATTAATTACTCAGCAGAAGATATACTTAACGATGTCGCAAGGGTTTCAGGAATTTAGCGCAGTTATTACAGATACAAGCTGTTTTATACTACTGGATAAGATCGGCGCTTTGTCGCTTTTAAATCAGTTATTTACAAATATTGTGACCACGCCAGAAATTGCGGGCGAATTTAATAAGCCCTTACCTGAATGGGTTCAGATCAAATCGGTTCATGATAAAACACGTCAATTACTTTTTGAAGAAAATGTAGATATCGGGGAAGCAAGCGCAATAGCTCTGGCAATTGAAATGCCCTCCACTTTATTGATTATAGATGACTTAAAAGGACGTAAACTGGCACTTAGTCTTAATTTGCTACACACAGGTACGTTAGGAGTTTTGATCTTAGCAAAAAAATATGGTGTTATTCCATTGCTAAAACCATATTTAAATAAAATACAATTAACCAATTTTCGTGTTTCACAGCTATTGATCGATAAAATTCTTCAACAAGTTAACGAATAAATTTATTCAATAAACCGTCAAAATATCGCACGGCTTGCCCCGCCGTCTACCGATATGGTAGTTCCGCTGATATAAGCTGCCTGTTCTGATGCTAAAAATGCCACCAATGCTGCCAGTTCTTCAGGTTTTCCTATCCGACTTGCGGGGATTGCTTTAGTTTTTTCCTTCACAGCATCTTCGGGGTCCATGCCTTTCGGGAAGGTTTCTTTGATGCGTTCGGTCAGGATCAGGCCTGGTGCCACATTGTTCACCGTAATTTGATAAGGACCAAATTCGTCAGCCATCAATTTAGCCATACCCACTACGCCCACACGCATGGCGGTGGAAAGCACGGCATTGTTCAGCACCGATTTTGCCGAATTGCTAATGATATTAATAATGCGCCCGCCACCCGCTTTTTGCATATGCGGCAACACTTCGCGACTGTTGCGCGCAAAGCTGAGCAGGGTAAGCTCGAATGCCTTTTGCCATTGATCGTCAGTAAAGTTCTCAAATTTATCAAAAGGCGGGCCGCCACCGTTGTTCAGTAAAATATCTATCCGTCCAAAAGTATCCGCAACCTTTTTGATGAGGTCAACCACCTGCTTCCCATCCGAAATATCCGCCGGGATGGCCGTTACCTGGTTGCCGGTTTGCTGTTGTATTTCGGCGGCGGTTTTATTCAGCTCTTCTGCATTGCGCGAGCTGATGACCACTTTTACGCCTTCGGCAGATAGTGCCAAAGCAACGGCTTTGCCTATGCCTTTACTGGAAGCCAGTACAATGGCAACTTTATCTTTTAGTTTGAGATCCATGAGTTAGATGTCGATTGAAAGTTTTTTTATTCGTTCGCTCCTGATTAATTGGGTAACAAGAAATGCTGCCGACAAATATAACCAGAGCCAATAATCATACTCAAATGCCCAATATATAAATAAGGGAACGATTAAAATCCATTCAACAATGAAAATGATAAATCGTTTATATTGAATAATCGAAAAAAGAATTCCATCCAAAACCATTATTGTCAAAAGGAAACCAACCATAAACATTAATCCATATGAAATCATTAAGAATGGTGCTGCTAATAAAACTATTAATAGAGTTGCTTGCAAGCTCGTACTGGAGTCGTTTAATATAATTAAATGGATTACTGTTGAAATTTCTATAACTATATAAAAGCCTAGTAAATGAATCCAGTTAGTTAATAGTAGTTTAACCATGGAAATAGAAAATTCTCAAAGACATCTTTAAATATACGAGAATTATATTTTGCAGTTATGTCTATCTAAAACCTCCTATATTTAACCCAATATAGAAGATGAGAAAATTTATCCGGGGCTTTGGTTATGCGTTGAATGGTATCTGGCATGCTGCAGCAACCCAGCTTAATTTCAGGGTGCATTTAGTGGCTGCCCTGGTGGCAGTATATGCCGGGTATGCATTGCATATTTCAAAAGACGAGTGGCTATGGATCATCCTGTGTATTGCTTTAGTTTTAGTAGCAGAACTGTTCAATACGGCTATCGAGTTCCTGGTAGACCTGGTATCGCCCGAATACAATAAAAAAGCGGGGCTGGTAAAAGATATGAGTGCCGGGGCGGTATTGATCACTGCGATTGGCGCCTTGACTATCGGCCTCATCATTTTCTTGCCCAAATTGTTAGTCCTGATCTATCATGCTGCATAAAACCCGCGGTATCGTTTTCAAAACTACCGACTATGGCGAGAGCAGCGTGATAGTCCAGGTGTTTACAGAGAAGTTCGGGTTGCAATCCTATATCATCAATGCGGTAAAAAAACCGAAAGCCAAAATAAGCCGCAATATGCTGCAGCCGCTGCATTTACTCGATATGGTGGTTTACCACAAAAGCACCGGACAGGTGCAGCGAATAGCCGAATTGAAAAATGTTCCGGTGCTGCAAAGTATCCCCTATGACGTGATCAAAAGCAGTCTTATTTTATTTTTGAACGAAGTGCTTTACAAATCAGTAAGACAGCAATCGGCAGATGAGAACCTTTTCGATTTTGTGTTTAATGCCATAGAGTGGCTCGATCACCAGTCGGAAGGGCTGGTTAATTTTCATTTGCTTTTCCTGGTGCGACTTACGCGCTACCTCGGTTTTTATCCCGATCAGGACATGAATGCTGATTATTTTGACATGAAGAACGGGGTGTTCAGCAAATATAAGCCGGAAGGTTTTTCGTACCTGTCGCCGCCGCATACGCAAAACTTTTACAAGCTGCTGCAATGCAGTTTTGAGGACCTGCATTTATTGCGTTTCAGCAATGATGAGCGCCGTTACCTTGTGCAAAAGCTACTGGAATATTATGCCTTGCATATGGAGGGTTTCGGGAACATCCGTTCGCATGAGGTGCTGGAAGAAGTTCTGGGATAACTTCTTTGTCATTCTGAGCGGGAGCGAAACATCTTCTTCGCTCTGCATAGTTGCCCGGCATACTTGAGAAGATGTTTCGCTCCCGCTCAGAATGACAAAATGTTGTTAGGAATTAGTTGTTAATGCCGGCGGATTTTCGTATATTGAATAAGCCTTTGGCCTAAAGTTCTTTGTATGATTTAAGACAAGACCGAAATATTTTTTTTTGCTGAAAAATTCGCAAATATCGAGCATTTTTAATTAAACACTTGATATTCAATCAAATGAAAATAAAGCCATTCAGTTTTTACTACCGGTAAAGCCCACAATGCCCGGCGAATCGATTTTTTTACTACGGGCAAAACCTATAATACCCGGAAAATCGAATTTTTTACTACGGGTAAAGGCATGGATGCCCGGCAAATAATAATTTTTACCACGGGCGGGAGGTAGTTTGCCGGTGTGGATTGGCCAGATTTGACAACGTTAAAAATTTGTCAAACCTGGCAGGATATAATTATTTATGCTGTCCCAGCACTTGTTTCTTGATAAATTCGATATTAGAATCGGGCAGGCTGTTGCCGGATACTTGGGTGATGGTGCCATCCCAATGGATTTCCAGTTCGGCGTTAATATTATTGTCTATGCTGACTTTTAGTTTATCGCCTTCTTTTTCCACCCGGGTAGATAACTCGCGCCCGGCATATTGCATACTGAATTCGTGAACGCCATCGTTACCAGTAATTTGTTTATTTTCTGTGTTAGCCATGATGATCTGATTTGTTGTGATATAACACGGTATATGCCCTGATGTTTTCAGAGGATAGGATGCATCGCTAATTAAATCGCCTATCCCCATAAAATTTTCCAAAAAACAGTTAATTTCACGACTAAAATTTAACACCTGTTTAATTTAAGCTAATACCTGTTTTCGCAAATGCCCGGTAAAGTTCTAATTGTAATCCCCTGTTATAATGAAGAGGCCTCGCTGCCATCCGTACTAAATGAATTGCAGCGAACAACCTTACCCGGCGGTTACCAACTGAGTGTATTGGTTGTCAATGATTGTTCAAAGGACAATACCTCTACCGTAGCCAGGAAAAGCCATGCTACGGTGATCGATCTGCCGGTAAACCTGGGCATAGGCGGCGCGGTGCAAACCGGTATCTTATATGCACGTGACAATGGATTTGACATAGCCATACAACTGGATGGCGACGGGCAGCATCCGCCAAAAGAGTTAGCTAAACTGATCACTTTCCACCTCGAAACAGGGGCTAATGTGGTGATCGGATCAAGGTTTTTGCAGAAGGAGGGTTTCCAGTCGTCATTTGCACGCCGGATGGGCATTAAATATTTTCACCTCCTGAACCGCATCATGACCGGGTTGAGTATCTATGACAGCACATCGGGTTTCCGGTTATTTGACAGGTCGGCTATTAACATCGCTGCGGCTAATTACCCCGATGAATACCCCGAACCGGAATCACTGGTGGTATTTTCAAAATCAGGATTAAAAATAGCCGAAGTACCCGTAGTAATGAGCGCCAGGCAGGGCGGGCAATCGTCTATCCGCCATTTCGGTTCGTTATACTATTGCATCAAGGTAAGCCTGGCAATGTTATTTTCATTCATTCGTAAAACTCCATAAAATGGCCAAAATACAGATCATCACCATCGTTGCTAATGTTTTGTTTGTTTTATACATCTCGCGCCTTATTATTAAAGGAAAGCTGAGGGAAGAATATGCTATAGTGTGGGTTGTTTGTACCGCCATCCTGATGCTGTTCTCGTTCTGGAGAAATGGCCTGGAGGTAATGGCACGCCTCACGGGAGTTTACGAAGCGCCCAACCTGGTGTTTACAGGTTTTATATTCGCCATATTGGTGTACCTGCTGCACCTGAGTGTAGTGGCCTCCAAACTGCATAACGATAATAAAAAACTCGCTCAGGAGATATCGCTGCTGAAAGAGCAGTTTGACAAGCATTTGAATAATAATCAATAACCCCTAAATAGTAAATGGATCATTCTGCCTGCCCGGTTTGCGGCAATCCTTTAAAGTTAAAGCACAGGCTCAAATTCAATGTTTATAAATGCATTAGCTGTGGCTTGCTGCATTCAGATGCGCATTTTGAGCATTCTTTTCAATCAGACCTGGAGTCGGATTCGCGCGATATCGGGTTGAAGCAACTGCGCCGGAAGAACTTTGATACCATTATAAAAGAACTGCTGGAATTAAAAGGCGGGAAGCTTAGCGGGTTGGAAATAGGTTGTGGTAATGGCTGGTGGCTGGAGAAATGCCGGGAAAATAATATCGGGTGCATAGGTATTGAGCCGGAGCATATTTATGAGAATTATCATAAAGAAAACAAACTCGATGTGATCTATGGCTTTTACCCAGATGTAAGTCCTAAAAAAGAGTATGGTTATGATTTTATCATTTTCAATGATGTTTTTGAGCATATTCCTGATATCAATGGACTGGTTGAAAACCTGAAAAACGATTTGAATGATGAGGGAATCCTGATCATCAATCTGCCCATGAGCACCGGCTTTTTTTATAAGTGGGCCGTAAGGATGCATAAGTTGGGCATGAGCAATTCATTAACCCGGATGTGGCAGTTTAACTTCCATAGTCCGCATATGAATTATTTTAATGAGGATAATATGAAAACACTTTTGGATAAGCAAGGCTTCTCTGCCATTGAAGTGCTGAAACTGGATACGCTTGATTTTTCGAGCGTAAAAGAAAGGATCATGGCTGATAAGGGGGTGAACAAATTGAAGGGGGTATTTTTATCATCGGCATTAACGCTGATGAAGCCGGTTATCACTTCATCAGAGCCTGATATTAAAGCATTCTTTTTTAAGAAAAAACTTTAGTGTGAGGGGGCGATTAATGTTCTGTGCCGCTCAATTGCCGCGGAGGCCTAGTTACTTTCCCTTGATGGAAAGTAACCAAAGATCAAGTCATATTGATGCTTCAACGCTCCCTGCCGGTTCTTACGCTTTTTCCGTGCTTCGCACATTGCAAAAGCTAAACCGTCATTCCCGCCATACGCCCGGCCCGCCGATATGACGTCCCACCACTCTTTTTTTGATATAACCACAAATATTGTTTTAGGGTCAGCAGAACAGCTTCGGACGAAATCAGGCAAAACAATGGTGGCCTCGAGCTTGGTAAGGGCACAGAATATCTTTTTTACCGCTACATAATTTCAGTTCTTCCCGCTATTCTTCTTTCCCGCTTTTGCTTGTTCCAAATTGTTCTTTAACCGCTCGTTATCAGGGTTAATTTTCAAGCCCTTTTCACCAAGCATAATAGCATCGTCCCAGCGGCCAAGTTTGATGTAGGCAAAACACAGGTTATTATAAGCAAGATCATAATTGGGGTTAATGATCAAGGCGCTTATGCAGGCGGCTATACCCAATTCATATTGTTTATGGTTAATAAAGTTAAGACTTTGCGTCAGGTAATCCTCTGCCGTATAGGTTTTGGCGCTCATCAGGTCATCGGAGATATGCTTACCACTTTCTGACAGCCGCAAGTTGTTTTTTGCCAGCTGGTAGCCGGGTTGTAAAGCGATAGCCATCTTAAACGCTTCTATCGATTTGTCAAACTGGTCTAAGGCATTGTAAGCACAGCCAATATTATTATTAGCCTCAGCATAGCTTGGTTTTAATTTAAGCGATTCCCTGGCGGCTGCAATGCTTTGCTCATACTTTCCTTCCAGGTAATAGTCAAGACTCAGGGTCAGGTATTTTTCGGCAGTAGGGGCTAATTTTACTTTATCAGCTTCAATTTCGGCGCTGGTTTTTTTCTGTGCACACTCTTGCAGGGCTGCTATGGCTTCAGCGTTATCAGGAGCAAATTTAAGGGTACTGGCAGCGATATTTTTCAATTGATCCCACTGGCTCAGCACGGCATAAGTTTTCATCAAAAGCAAACGCGGTGGCATATAGGAATTAGATAATCCTATTGCTTTCTGAAGCATTACTTCGGCTTCGATAAGGCGCGCCTGCCTGTACAAAAATTGCCCGTATATGAAAAAATGACTGGAATAGCTATTGCCCAATGTAATACCTTGTAAATAATAATTCTCGGCAGCAGCATAATCACCGGTCTTCTCCTTTAATACACCCATGTTGACATATATAAAGGAATAGGTGGGCAGCAAGTTCATTGCCTTATTGAAGTATTTTTCGGCCTCGGGATATTGTCCTGAATCTAATTTTATAATGCCATAATTCATTAAGCCCCGACCGTTTTTGGGGCTTTTTAAAGTCACATTATACCATAAACTTTCTTCGGTATGCCAGACCTCGTTGCGCTTCCAGGTACCATACGCGCAGGTGCAAAGCAGTAGCAGTACGGGTAATAAAATAATAACTTTCTGTTTCGCAGTTAATAAAGCAATATTTCCAACTAATGTTGATACCAGCAACCACAACGCCCAGCTTACACTGATCACCAGGCCGACAAATGGGAAAAACATACGGTGATCATTCAGCACTTCACCAAGCGGGATAATACTTGAAGTGGGTATAAGGGCAAGGAAAAACCATAAAATACCAAAGCTGATGGGGCGCAGTAATGTCTTTTTAGATGTATAAACAGCGATGCCAAGCATAGCCAGGATAAATACACAACCGATAAAGAACCGGGCATCCGATATACTGGCTAATACACTCCAGTCAGAGTCGGCACTCAGGCCCGTTGGCCAGAAAAAAGTGACGAAATAATGCAGGATGACATAAGGTTGCGTAATGAGATATTGCAATGGCGAAGTACCTCCCGGTTCCCATGTTTTTGGGGTAAGCCTGCTGATAAGCAAATACATTACCCCGCAAAAAATAAAAGCCGGTAAACTCCTCAGTACACCATTCCATAATTGTTTAAAATGGGCTCTTTTGAAAATATCAACCAGGCTCAGCTTTTCTTCAAACAGCAGGATATAAACAAAAAATAACGGTGCGAACATCACTGCAGGCGGCTTGGCTAAAGCGCCAATGCCAACAGGGATAAGGTATATAAAGGTTTTTTTGCAAAAAGGCGAATACAGGTAAAGCACGAAGCCGGCTACAACAGCTAGGGTCGATTGCACATCAGATCGGGCTATAATGTAGTTCACTGTTTCGGCAATGGCAGGATGAAGCATGTACCAGGCCGTGGCAAACAAGGCAACGTAGGCAGTATATTTATTTTCAGAAGAAAAACTCAAAAGCTTTTGGAAGAATAAAAGCATCAATAAACCCTGTACTATGAAAAGTATATAAGTAGACAGGTGAAAATAAAACAGGTCGTACCCGTTACCCATCTTGTAATCCAATGCCAAAGAGGTGGTTACTATCGGGCGGTATGCCTGGTTTTGCGGCAGGATGCTGCTGGTAGTACCGTCCTTAAAGAATAAAGGCACATTTTTAAGATCGCGGATATAAGGGTTGTCTACGACGGAATGATCGTCGTCAAAATGGAACCCGTTATGAAAGTGATTGGAATAAACTGCTGTAACAGCCAGTAATAGTAAAATAGCACAGAGCAGTAAGGGCCTTTTTTTCACAATAGCTTATACGTGTTATCTGCCCGAAAAATAACACATTTTACGGAAATTGTATTCAGGATAAGCTGGATTTTATGAATTAGTTATAAGCCTGTCTTATTTAAATCACGGAGCCGGGTTAATTGCTGCATTTATTTCCGTTTCAGTAACGGTTTCTTTTTTCTTTTTGTGTGAGTTCAAAAATGGCTTTTCAAATACAAGGAAGAATAAATAAGAAAGGAAAAGAGCAACAGGCGGTCCGATAACGAGCAATAAACAGCTGTTAGCAAATTGATCAAGCTGAATTGGCTCTATAATGTATTTGGATAATAGTTGTAATAGTGGCGGATGGATCAAATACAGGCTATAAGAAAAGGTCCCGACAAAAACCAGTGGCTTCCAGTTAAGCGCTTCAACTATCCAGAAAGATCGCCTGGATTGGGGTGCTACAGCACAAACAATTAAAAAGAAAGCTGAAAAAATACCTACGAACACATCCTTTACTTCCTGGGCTATGAAATTTTCATCCGAACTATGGTCGCCTTCTATTTTAAATAATGTAGAAACCACCAGGTAGGCGGCTATGTATATAACCAGGGAGATGACAATTTTTTTAACGGCTATATCCTTAAAAAAGCCTCTGATAGCTACCGCAATCTTACCTTCTGAAAAAGATATATCAGCAGCAAACATTCCCAGTGTAAACAGGATAATATACGGACTTACCCCCGACGATATTAAGCTGATATCTGTGTCTGTCCTTCTGAAATAGATCAGCAGAAATGCCCCAATTGCGGCAAATCCTATAGAAAAAAACAGCGTAGCAGCGGCACCTTTTTTACGCCATATCCAAACCAGTAAAGGGAAAACCAGGTAGATACGGAATTCAACCGAAATAGACCACAATGCGTAATTGATTTTTGAGTAGGATGATAAAAGAAAATCGTGCACCATAAAAAGGTGCATTAGCAGCGCCTTATAACTTATCGGCATGGTCATATCCCACATTGTATTTGTCTGATCGCCTATAAACAGCCAGATCAATATCAGAGATACAGCCATTGCGGCATAATATGGAGGAATTATCCTTTTAATTCGTCGTTTGAAAAATAACCAGGTACCACCTTTTAACCGGTAGTCATTATTGATAACGGCCAGCATCAGGCTAAAGCCGGAAAGCACTATAAACAAATCAACCGAAAGGTGCCCGTATGAAAAGAATTTGATAACATACTTTCTTACCCCGGTTAAGTTGCTCACATCAAATTTATAATACTCTAAAGAAGCATGGTGAAATACCACATAGAGGGCTGCAATGGCCCTTACACTATCAAGATATAAGAAACGTTTAGTCGGGGTGGTCTGTAACGAGGTCATATAGTTGGTTGCATTATCAATCAGCTTTTAATTATTGAGCTTTATAGATAATTACAGTATTAAGCGATGTCAAATATAAATATGAAAATCAAATTTTCAGCATGATCGCAAATTGCCGTTATCTTAAGCTCAAAGGATGTTGCAACAATTAAGCCACTGGTAAAACCGGCAGAGTGTGTGCTTACCCGGTTTGTTACAATACCTAATGTGTGGAAAAATAAGGGAAAATATATGATGGCAATGCCTAAAAACCACCCCAAAATGCCCCAGTTGCTTATTTTGGATTTTGGATAGTTATTGTAATGCAGTTCAACCAGGTTGCCGGAAACACGCAATGGCTTTACCGCTTGATAAAGCGGCCTTTTAATAGCAGGTCCATTACTTCTTCGGAGTAATTTAAGCCGATGGTGATTTTTGCAGGACCAATATGAAGCATGTTACCTTCGATGGTTTTTACGTGGCTGACATTTACTACATAGCTTTTATGCACCCGTATAAATTTTTCAGGCGGAAGCTTTTCTAAGATGCCTTTGATGGTAAGATATACGATCAGTTTATGGTGTAAGGTATATAATGTAACATAGTTTGACATCGCCTCAATGTAAAGCAATTCGTCATACAATACCTTTTCTATCTTGCCTTCACATTTCACATAAAAGTAATCGTCACCGGCTTTTTCAGGTGTTATTTTTTTTTGTTTTAGTGTTTTTAATTCGAGGGCTTTTTGAGATGCCTTTAAAAAGCGGTCCAATGAGAACGGTTTCACCAGGTAATCGATCACGGCCATTTCAAAACCATCCAAAGCATACTGGCCATAGGCGGTGGTCATGATCACCATAGGGAGATTATTGGCCGATCTTAGAAAATCAAGCCCATTCATTTTAGGCATATTGATATCCAGGAAAATAAGATCGACCTCCATATTATTGATCAGCCCGGTGGCTTTCAGGGGATTTTCCGCAGTGCCCACCAGCTCCAGGAAATCTATCTCTTCAATATATTCCTGGAGCAGCTTACGGGCTATGGGCTCATCATCTATAATGATACACTTTAAGATCATACATCCTGCAAGGTTAAAGTGATCTCGAAGGCATTCTCATAGTTATTGATGCTTAGCAGGTGCCTGTCCGGGTACAGCAGCTCTAACCGCCTTTTGGCATTGGCTATTCCCAAACCCGAAGCCTTTTCTGAATAATTGATAAAAATATCCTTGGTATTAAATATTTTGAATACCAGGTCGCCATTTTCGTGGCACAGCGTAATGTCTATCCGGTTTTCCTTAAACTCGTTAAAGCCAACATATTTAAAGGCATTTTCTATGAAGGTGATGAGTAATAAAGGCGCCACTTTCATATTTCCGTTTACTTCGGGTGCGCAAAATGAAACCATGATCCGGTCATCTATCCTGCTTTTTTGCATGGATATATAGTTGCGGATATAATTCAACTCCCGGTCCAGTTCTATCTGTTCCACATTGCATTCATACAACTGGTAACGCAGCATTTCAGAAAAAACCAGCAGCATATCCCTGGCGCCTTTGTTTGATTTATCAATATGGCCGTATATGGAATTGATGGAATTGAACAGGAAATGCGGATTGAACTGCGCCCTTAAAAAATTAAGCTCGTTGGTCGACTTTTCCTTTTCGATCTCTTCAATATATAGCTGCGAACGTATCCTTTCGGCAATCATCTTCCCTGTTAAAATGATCACCACCCAAAACAGGATATTCACAAATGAATTGTAGAATATCGAGAGATAGTCGAAGTGTGGATTAGGTACCTGGAAAACATAAGTGTTCACCATCACCGACACCGGTACCCTCAGTACAGCGGTAATTGTAACTGCGGCAATAAAGCAAAGACCGAACTTTATATATTTCTTTTCGTTGAGTAAGGCCGGGATAGCATATAGCGAGTTAAAATAATAATTGGCTGCTATGAATACCAGGTAACAAAACTGTATGGTAATGGCATGGGTAAAAACAAGCGTACCGTTCCTGAAAATAAATATCCAGAAAATATAGGCTAACAGCCAAAACAGGATATGATATAGGGTCTTGTTTGCTTTCAAAAAAAGTACCGGTAAACTATTATTAATGTAAATGTACATCTTTATCGAATTAATTTACTTTGCCTGTGCTTCTTCATCCGGGAAAGCCACGCCTTTGTGGCAGGTGTTGCAGGTAACTGTAAGTCCTGCTTTTCCTATTACCGGGTGTTTTATTTTAAAATATTTTTTGTTGATGCCCATGGTCATACGCATCATGGCCCGCGCTATTTCCTTTTCAGGTTTGGCATCGCTTGCAAAATCAAGGCCGTGACCGTCCTTTGCATTGGCATGGCAGAAACCGCAGCTTACGCCCAGCCCGTCTTCAAAATCATCCGACATCATTTCCTGCAGATCCTTTGAACTGATATTTTTGGGGAGCACCTTCAAATTAACAAATACCGGTGCTTCGGGCTTTTTCTTATCCGGCTTTACGGTAGTGGCTGCAGTCCCCATAGCTGCAGCCACCGCAGCAAGTGTTATTACCACTGCAAATTGCTTATTTAGTTTCATTAGCTAATTTCATTACGCTTTTTACAGCATGCACGTTTAAGGTCACCTCCAGTTCGTTGGCGATGGTGCTGGTACCGCCCACGCCAAAATCCTTGCGGTTGATCTTGAATGACCCCTTGAATACATAGCCATTATCTGTAGGATCGGCAGTAAAGGGGAATGATATTTCCTTTGATTTGCCTTTGATGGTCAGTTTACCATTTACCGTATAGCCGCCATTTTTGGCATTGATCTTTTCAGAAACAAAACTGATGCGCGGATAATTTTTTACATCAAAATAGCTGTCCTCTTTCAGGTGCTTATCACGCAGGCTGTTATCCGTATTTACTGTGCTTGCATCAATGCTGACATCGAAGCTGCTGCTGCCGGTGTTTTGGGGATCGAAATTGATATTGCCCTGGAAACCGCTAAATTTTCCGTTTACATCAAAACCGAAGTTTGCGATCTTAAATGTTAAAGCGGACCCCTGGTCTGCAGGTTTATATTGAGCCGAAGCAATCTTTGCCCCGGAAATAATTAGTAGTAATAAAATGAGCTTTTTCATAAATAATTGAGTACAAAAATTTGATTATTGACCGGGTGCAGCGACTTTTTCTGCTTCGATCAATGGGATATCCGTAATTGCCAGTGTGTGGTTATGCTCTACATAATTTACACTGGTTAAGCCAAGCATGGTTCTTAGTTTTTCAGCAGGGACTTTCATTGGACCGGGTGACGGTGCTGCTCCGGGAGCAGGCTGCGGGAATGCCGTTGAATTAGCGGTATGGAAAGTAATGTTGCCTTCCACCTTTTGAATAGTTTGGTGTATGTGACCGTTTAAGATCGACACTGAGCCAAAACGTTTCAAGAATGATAATGCCTGTTCGCTGTCCTGTGTTCCCCAGCCCCATTGCGGATAAATAGCCCACATTGGGATGTGCGCAAATACAACAATCGGTGTGCTGCTTGATAGCGGCTTCAAATCATTTTCCAGCCATTTTAATTGCTCAGGGCCTATGTAACCCAAACCGCCGTCTACGTGGTTGGTCACGTTTACCAGTCCGACAAAATGCACACCGTTTGAGTCGAAGCTGTACCAGCCATCGCCTTTGGTGCCTTTGCCATAACGCTCCAGGTAAAGTTTGCCGTTATCGGTCCAGTCGTGTTCGCCTGGAACGTAGAATATCTTTTCGGTTTTTACACTTTTTAATGATTGTTCCAGTACGTCAAATTCATCTGCCTGCGCCAGGTGCGAAAGGTCGCCGGTGTGCAGTACGAATGAAGGTGCCGTAGGCATGTTGTTAAGTTTTGCAATGGTAGCTTGCAGGGTCCCGACTACATCCGGATTGGCGGCTTTACTAAAACCGATGTGGCTATCGCTGATCTGCGCAAAGCTGAAATCAGACTTTGGCATCACCAGGCCTTTTTTGAGTCCGCCGGTATTTTTGTCTATCATCTGGCTCATGCCATATGCTTTCAGAATACCGCCCGACATCATCCAGAGTACGCCGGTACCTGCCCAGGCCATACATTCCAGGAAACCCCTGCGATCGATGCCGTCATTATTACCTTCGTGGTGGTGATCGTGTCCGTGATCAAAATGGTTTTTCATATTCTTCTTTTTTAATGTTGATTTAGAATTACATCACGAAGAAATATAAAGCGCTACACCTGCTATACTATTTTACACGAACAGAGGGAATTACTTGATGAAAATGGGGGATGGGAGAAAGATTTTTCCCTCCTTCCCGTTTACGGGAGGGAGGGTGGTCCAGCATAGCGCCGACCGGGTGGGTAAATATACATGGGACATTAACATAAATGCATCAACGTTAATGCACAGCGGCTGGACTCACCCCGACTGCGCTGCGCTCGTCACCCCTCTCTGCTCTGCAAAGAGGGGATATGGATATCCCGAATGTTTCTCTAATTCAAAAACACTTCATCCGCAAAAACCCATGATGGTTTTCCTTTGGCGGGGTGCCAGGATGGTAGTTTATAAATAGGTTTAGCCACTACTTTGATACAGGATACAGGGCCGGATGTGTTTAGCCTGCAAACTAAACCGCTGATCATATTCGGATCATTTTTCTTTTGCTCGCCGGTTTTTATGGTGCTCATTAACCGCATATGCGCTTTATCCCTGCCGCCCCAAACCTGTACTTCGGTTGGCAAAAATATCTGGCTGCCTATGGCCTTTAAACAATTCAAAGTAAGCGTGCGTGGTGCTATCGCTGCTTTAAAATAGAGCATCACCTCCATGTCTTTCTGATAACCCAGCCATTTCCCGTTGCCGAAATTCATTCCGCCCAGATCACCGTCGGTTAGCGTTTTCGCACCGTCAGCCTGGTAGGTTGGATCGGGGATAGATATCAGTTGTATGCTATCGGGCTTATAAGTGTTTTTATAAAAAGTATAATTAATCACATCGCTGCCATACCATCCGGCTTTATATGCTTTTGCTTTGATGGTTTCCGTCCCTGTGATCTGGATACCCGGTTGATAGATGGCTGATTTGACACTATCCGGATCGGTACCGTCCGTAGTATAGCGGATCTCTGTTCCTTTGATCGGGTGACTTAGTAAAAGCGGGATAGGTTTCGAGAAAACAAACTGCGTGTTTTTGATCTGTGGCGGGTTGATCTTAATAGTTTTGCCGTCATCCTTAAAACCTTCTATAAATTGTATCTTCTTATTAGCCTTTTTCAACTGCTGAATACCAGCAACGCTTAACCCGGTATTCCAAATCGTCAGTTCGTTCAGACTTTTAAAATTACTCAACTGATCAAGCGCATGCGGGTCCAGTTTGATCCCGGCGACAGATAATGAACGCAAATATTTTAGTGAAGACAGGTCTTTCAAAGTAGCACCTGTTATATCAGTGAAGTTCAGATCCAATACACGCAGGTTCTCAAATTGTGTGATGGTTTTTAACTCGGCATCCTTTACCGGCATTTTATGCAGGTCGAGCGATACTACCTGCTTTTTTATCTCCCCCAGTTCCGTTAAAACTTTTGGGTTGTAGGATGTTTTATTGTAGATCACCACAGCCAGCGCAGCGGAACCCGAGCTTAGCGGATAAATACCCCGGTAATTATTATTTAATTTTTTGATGGTCTTATCATCCGCAGCCGCAAAATCATATTTCTCTTCGGCAGTTTCGGTTGGTTTCAGCAGGGTGGCAGCTATTACCCTTAATGAGTCGTTAGTGGGTAACTCAATCACCTTTTTCTTAAAGCCGAGGTTTTCCTTTACCCAAAGATAAAGCAGGTTCATTTCGGCAGGCGTCAGCTGTGTTTTACCGGCGGGGGGCATATGTTTCTTTTCATCCTCCGGCATATGAATACGCTGCAGCAGCAAACTCACCTGCGGCTGTCCCGGCACAAATAATTTGCCCGTCCTGCCGCCTTTCATCACAGAGGCTTCATCTATCAGCATCAGTCCGCCTTTTAACTTATCAGGATTATGGCAGCTATTACATTTGCTTTCAAATATAGGTTGTATCACATCGCGGTATACCAATGCCTTATCAATAGGAACAAGGTCCTTTTTCATCACAGGGGCCAGGATAAAATTATCGCCATGCGTGATATCTGCACCATAGTGCCCCGCGATTACAAGGCAAAAAAGCACCACAATTGCCCCTGTCATGGCCGACCTGCCATCATACCATTTAGTCTCCCTGAACCAATAAATAAATGCTGAGATGAAAGAAATGCTCACCCCAAACCATTTGTGCCATTGCAGGTTGCTGCCCTCGTAACCCGGTTCGTGCGAAAGAAATAACCCCATGATAACAGTTATTGCCGAAAAAAGCGCACCGATAAGCAGTAGGGTAGTGGTAAAATCCTGGTAAAACTTTTCTTTGGAAAACTCCGTCCTGAAGCGGAAAAACTCCAGCAGCATAGCCAGGATAAGTATCACAATAGGAAAATGCAATATGACAGGGTGCAGCCTGCCCACCGGTTGTAGCCACTGCGGTATCACCAGGCGGCTGCCTGCAACCAGCAGGAACAGGATGAAGACATTAAGGGCAATTAACAGTTTACCTGCGAAACCTTTATGGCTGCTTTTTATCATTTAAGCGGATAGCAATAATTAAACCCGGGTAAATTTATACGGATACACTTTACCCGATGCCCATTGCGCCACATAAAGGTTTTCGTCATCATCAATGCATACATCATGCGGGTTCAGAAATATCTTTTCGGCCTGGGCCATTGGCTGTAGAACGCCATCTTTATAGACAGGCTCGGTACCGCCGATATTAGACACTACTTTGTTGTTCTTATCCAATATGGTGGTAAAGCCGGAATCTTTTACCCCCAGGTCAGGTGAGCGCAACACCGCAGCATACAAATGGTCGCCTTTGATAACCGGGCGGCATACACAGGCGCCTGGCAGTTTGATCACTTCCATTAGCTTGCCATCCATGCTAAAGCGTTTGAAGCAGTTGCGGGTACGGTCGGTGATCAGTAAAGTAGGAGTAGCATTACGCCGGTCGATCACGATCCCGTGTGCGTTATCCAGGTGCTCATCACCATCACCACGACCGCCGAAGAAGTTTTTCAGCTTGCCATTTTTATCATAATGGGTAATATATTGTGCACCATAACCGTCGGCAATAAAAAAGTCGCCATTGGTATCTACAGCTACTTCCGTAGGTATAAATTCTTCTGCTTTTTTATAAACGCCGGTCTCCAGCGGCACATCTATGGTCATTAATACTTTTCCATCGATGGTAGCCTTATAAACCTGGTGTTTTACCGTATCGGTAATAAATAAAAACTCAGGACCGTTCTCATTTACCAGTGTGAGGCCGTGTGCACCCGGGAACTCATGCCCCCACGTATCCAGCAATTTGCCCGATTTGTTATAGATGAGCACATTGTTCTTGGTCTCGTTGGTCAGCAATAATATCCGCCCTTTTGAGTCCTGCACCATCTCGTGGCAATCATTTACTGGGTTTATGTTCGGATCGGCTTTGCTCCATGCAGTGTCCATGCGGTAGCGCATGTTATTGTGCCCATAAATGGGCCCTTTGTCTTTTGCCATCATATTTTTTGTGATAAAGAAAGTTGCCGAAACAACTGCTGTCTGCTTGATAAATTTTCTTCTTTCCATGATCCGTGTTATTAGGATATTATATCTCGTACTACATTGCCGGCCACATCAGTAAGCCTGTACCTGCGCCCCAGGCTTTTAAAAGTTAACTTGGTATGATCGATCCCTAACTGGTTCAATACCGTGGCATGAAAATCATGCACGTGTACCGGGTTCCTCACCAGGTTATAACCAAACTCATCCGACTCGCCATATACCATTCCCGGTTTAATGCCGCCACCCGCCATCCAGATGCTGAAACAGCGCGGGTGATGATCACGGCCATAATTATCTTTCAATAGTTTGCCCTGACTGTAATTGGTCCTGCCGAATTCGCCGCCCCATATTACTAAGGTTTCGTCTAATAAGCCACGTTGTTTCAGGTCGGTAACCAATGCTGCTGATGCCTGGTCGACATCTTTTGCCTGCCCGGCCATCTCCATCGGCAGATTATTATGCTGATCCCATCCCTGGTGATATAGCTGCACAAATCTTACCCCATTCTCAGAAAGCTTACGGGCCAATAAACAGTTGGCGGCGTAAGTGCCCGGTACCAGGCAATCAGGGCCGTATAGTTTGATAATATCATCCGGCTCTTTGGATACATCCATAATTTCGGGTACCGCCGTTTGCATGCGGTAGGCCATTTCATATTGCTGTACTTTAGCAGTGATCTCGGGGTCATTAAATTCTTTACTTGAAAGATCATTCAGTTCCGCTACTTTATCCAGCATTTTGCGGCGCTCGTGCCTGTTCATGCCATCCGGGTCGTTCAGATACAACACCGGGTCTTCGCTGCTGCTGAACTGCACACCCTGGTGGATGGAATCCAGGAAGCCGTTACTCCATAATTTGGAATAAACCCCCTGACCGTTGCCTTTTCCTTTTGATAATAAAACGGTAAAGGCAGGCAGGTTTTTATTTTCGCTGCCGAGACCATAGCTTACCCATGAACCCATGCTGGGGCGGTTTCCCTGCTGTGCCCCGGTCTGGAAGAACGTCAGCGCCGGATCATGATTAATAGCCTCGGTATACATCGACCTGACAATACAAATATCATCAGCAATTTTGCCGATATGTGGGAAAAGATCACTTACCCATGCGCCTGATTGCCCATATTGCTTAAAGTCATAATACGAGCCTACTAAAGGGAAAGAAGCCTGCTTGGCGGTCATCCCTGTCAATATCTGGCTGCCGCGAACGGATGGGGGCAGCTCCTGTCCCATCATTTGCCTTAGTTTAGGCTTATAATCAAATGATTCCAGTTGCGATGGTGCGCCATCCTGAAAAAGATAGATGATTCGTTTAGCTTTTGGGGCAAAATTGGGTATGCCCGGTATAAAATCAAGGTCACTATCACTCTTTCCACCCGAAAACAGGTCGGGGATCAATAACGAGCCTAAAGCGACACTCCCGATACCCAGACTTAATTTTGATAAAAAGCGGCGCCTGTTAATGCTCAGGCCATGTTCTAATAGGTTTTTATCCATGTTATCAGGTTTTAGTGATCGCTTCCTCTAAGTTATAAATTGTATCTACCACCTTCATCATAGCGGCCAAAGTAATTTTATCAAGGTCGGCAGGGATAGGATATTCGCCCACATTTAATAGTTTACCGGCGCTTTGGCTGTTGATCGCTTTCAACTGGTCAGCGTAATAAGAGGTAAGAATAGTCATCTCCTTATCCGTTGGCTTCCTGCAAATGATCAGGCGGAAAGCTTTATATATTTTATCTTTTGACAGGCTTTTTTCCTCCAATAATTTAGCAGCCAGTACCCTTGCAGCTTCTAATACTGTTGGGTCATTCTCCATCAGTAAAGCCTGTAATGGCGTATTGGTGCGCAATCTTTGCACCTCGCACTGGTCGCGGTTGCTGGCATCAAAAATAGCCATTTCCACAGGAGGCACCGTGCGTTTGATCAGGGTATACATCCCCCGGCGGTATAAATTAGCCCCGTGCACCTGTTTGTAACTGGCCAATATACCCCGGCCCGAAGTAGCGTTTTCCCACAAGCCGGGTGGCTGGTAAGGATTCACACTCGGCCCACCGATTGTGCGGTTGAGGAGGCCACTGCTGGCCAGCACTTCATCCCGTATAAACTCAGCGGGCAAACGATAACGCGGCCCGCGGGCCAGCAAAATATTTTCGGGATCGTTTTTTAATTCATCAGCAGATATCACAGCCGATTGCCGATAAGTTGCCGACATGACGATCTGCTTCACCAGGCGTTTCATGTTCCAGCCGTGATCGCGGAAATCAACCGCAAGCCAGTCCAGTAATTCAACATTGGTCGGCAGGTCGCCCTGCATACCAAAATCGCCTAAAGTTTTTACAATACCTCTTCCAAAAAATTCCTGCCACATCTGGTTCACATACACCCTTGCTGTAAGCGGATTTTCTTTGTTGAATAGCCACTCCGCCAATCCCAAACGGTTTTGCGGGTATTTGCTGCTGAAAGGCATAATCGCCTTTGGAGTTCCGGGCAATACCTCTTCGCCGTGTGCATCGTAGTTACCGCGTTTGAGCAGATACGTTTTTCGGTACACCTCGCTATCACCCATTACGGATACGATCAGTTTCCCGGTATCCTGCTTATTCACAAATTTCAGCACGCTCTTTACATCTTCATTGCTGATCTGCATCATAGGGCGCTTGGCATAGGTTTCGGGGCCGCCAACAGTCGACTGCAGGCCGGCCTCCTTCACGCTGTTAAAAAATGCAAATACCTGGTAATACTCCTTTTGCGAGAACGGATCGTATTTATGGTCGTGACAATGGGCACACTCCAGCGTAACACCCAACATGGCCTTGCCGAAAGTATTGGTACGGTCGGTTACATAATTTACGCGATACTCTTCATCAATTACCCCACCCTCCTCGGTTATCTTATGATTGCGGTTAAAACCAGTTGCCAATAGTTGTTCTTTGGTATGATTAGGCATCAGGTCGCCGGCCAGTTGCCATGTGATGAAATCATTATAAGGCAGGTTCTCGTTATAAGCATGGATCACCCAATCGCGCCAGGGCCATTGTGTGCGGTAATTATCATCCTGGTAACCATGCGAATCAGCGTAGCGGGCAATGTCCAGCCAGTGCAGGGCCATTTTCTCGCCATAAGCAGGCTTCGCCATTAACTCGTCCACCATCTTTTCGTAAGCATCCGGACTTTTATCGGCCAAAAACCTGTCCATCATGGCCATATCGGGTGGCAGGCCATTCAGGTCGAAACATATTCTTTTTAACAGTCTTTCCTTGTCTGCTTCAGGATTATGTTTTAACCCTTCTTTTTCCTGTTTAGCCAGTATGAAATTATCAATAGGATTTTTCGGCCAGTCCTTATCTTCCACTACCGGAACCGGGTATGACTTTGGCGGAACAAATGCCCAGTGCTTTTCATATTTGGCGCCCTGCTTTATCCACTTTTTGATCAGGCTTACTTCAAACGGGGTGAGCCTTTTAAGATTGGAAGCCGGTGGAGGCATCATGGTAGTTGAATCATCGGTGGATATCCTTTTATATACTTCCGATAATTTAAGGCTGCCCGGTACCAGGGCGTGCGCTTCCGGGTCATCTTTTAATGCAGCATAGGCGCTTTCGGGCATGTCAAGCCTCAAGCCCGCCTGCCGCTTGTTGGCATCGGGGCCGTGGCATTTAAAGCATTTATCGGACAGGATAGGCCTGATGTTAAAATTATAACTGATGGTATCCGGGATCTCTTCAGCTGTAGCCTGCCCGGAAGAAGACCTGTTGCACGAATAAACTCCATACAAAATGCATCCCGCGCAAAGTACCAACACGTAATATACCTTTTGGCGCATAAGTCAATAATTAGAAACCGTATGAGATACAGTTAAAATTGGTTAACGTAAATGTAAGATTGTTTCAGCAATTTTACCAGGATGAATTTGTAAAAGTGATAATACATTCAGTGTTCATAAAAATACCCCGGTTGAAAAGTATAGATCAGGGGTGTAGTGCGGTACTACACGTACTACACCCCGCTACAGTTGTAACATCTTAATAATTAGTATTTTGAGATTTTTTGCTACTGACAAAACAGTGTCACCACTTATGATAGTACCCTGAGGATCAGTCGATCTCATTCTGAGGATGCAGGGGCAATTGGAGCTGTTGATTCCGGGCTTTCAAAATTTTCCCAGTCATATTGTACCTGGTTCATTTTATAATAATATAAAAAAAGCACTATCAGTTCCAATCTTAAGCTAAATGAATGCAGAACAAAAAGCGAATAAGCCATTACTAAAAAACATATCACTATACTTATAACAGCATCAATTTTAGCCAGTCCAATGGCCCAAACTTTTTCTGTCCATAATGCAAATGCAACTACTCCTTTAAATGAAAATAATAGGATAAGAGATACGCCGATAAGAGAAATAGGTTGATTGGTGGTTAAACCAAGCAAAGAAATTTGAAAGTTATATTTCAATAATCCCATAATGACAGCTATAGGCATCAATGAAAAAGATACGAGGAACAGCCATATGAAAGCGATTACCCACCAGGGTAATAATTTTCTCCTTTTTGCCAATCTTCTTACCGGGAAATCAAGATAGGGGTCCAGTTGGTTTAATCTATTCTCAGACATGTGACAGGTTTTTGGTTAGTAATACTAAGTTGAAAATTAAATTCTTAAAATTTAACAGCCATGATCAGCCAAATTTCATGCCTGATTTATTTTGCTTTTAAAAAGGCAGTCATTTTTTGAATTCACCGGTTGATGGATTGCAAATTCCACCCCACATGAAAAGTTTCGTGGTAAGGGTTTTAACCTACCTTTTCTCCGTTCATTTTAATGATCTTCGCCGGAACTCCTGATACAACACAATTATCCGGGATATCTTTCACAACAACTGAATTTGGGGCTACCACAACATGATTGCCTATCGTCATGTTTCCAAACACTTTAGCACCAGGCGCGAAATAAACATGATCACCCACCGTTGGGCCCTGTCCCGATGTTGGCCCTATCATGACACCCGTTTGTAACGTGCAATAATTGCCCAATTTGGTATTATAGCCTAAACCGATCTCGCCCACATGGTGCATCCTTAGTCCATAACCGACTGTATTTATAGGGATACCAATATTAAGCGTATGACATAGCCTGTTGTAACGGTACCGCGTTATCCTGTACGATATCCCTTTTATTAAGCCCCTGTCTGTATTTGTTAAATATTCCATTTTTCTCAGAACTCTTAAATATTTCATAATAAGAGGGGGTTCGGAGTAAATAAACAGGACTTTTAAGGATGATAAGAATGAGCTTTTAAAATTGCCGTTTGCCATTCTATCCTCATACAGATATTTGATATAATCTTCTTTGTTGGTAATCACTTATATAGTTGCCGTTGGAGCTAATTGATAACAGAATAATCTACACGCGATAAATGCACCTTCCTGTACATGACAGTTACTATTTAAATGACAGGTTTAGATATGTAATTAAAGTTTTTTACGTAAACGCCCGGGGATGGTTTCAGTAATTTATCAGATCAAATTATAAAATTGTGGATGCATTAATGTTTTATAGATCCGGAAATATTGTAAGGTTTTTAGCACGCTTCCGACAATAGGTATTAAGAACAAAACATAGCTGCTGCATGCTGGCTGAATTTGTAACGGTACGAATAATATGAACGATAAGGATGCGATAGAGATACGGCCATTAAAAAAACAAGAGCCAATACCCTACGGGCTGTTGCTGCTTGCCGATGAGGAAATGCAGGCAATTGAACGTTATATACACCAATCGGATATTTATGTTGTTGAAACGAACAACAGTACAATAGCTGTTTATGCACTTTATCAAATGGATGAACATACGGCCGAGATCAAAACTATCGCGGTAGACGAGGCTTATCAAAACCGGGGCATCGGCAAGCTGATGCTCAAAGACGCGGAGACTAAGGCGCAGGAAAAGGGTTGCCGCGAACTCATCATCGGGACGCCAACTATCGCTAAAAAACAATTAGCCATTTATCAGAAAGCAGGTTTTAAATGGTTTGCTGTTAAGGAGAATTTCTTTATCACCTGGTATTCAGAACCTATATTTGAAGAGGGTGTTCAGTTAAAGGATATGGCGATGTTAAGGAAAGTGCTTGAGTAATAGCCTGATGGGTTTGTGATATATAGATTGGGAACCAATAATTTTGTTTAAAAATCGCTAAATAGTACATTGATATAGAAACAAATCATTGCTTATGGAATCGCCAGTCTTGACACCCATTGACATTAAACAGGAAACCAGTGGTATAAACTATTACAAAAACATACCGCTCTCCATCGTAAACGATCATACCGTAAGGCTAAGTGTTATGACAGAGCCTTTCTACTGGCATTATCACCCCAACTCTGATGAAACTTTCCTGGTATTGGAAGGAGTGTTATGTATTGACCTGGAAGACCGGACAGTTGAACTGTCGCCAGGGCAGCTGATCACTATTCCTGCAAATGTGAAGCACTGTACCAGACCTAAGAATAGCCGGTCGGTTAATTTAACCTTTGAACGGGAGGGGATTGAAACGGTGAGGGTGGATAGGTAGTAATTTTGGTAACTTAATCCTGATACTTCCCGGTGGTAAATGATTTGTGATACTTTCTTCCTGTTCATTTTTTGCACTTTTTGTGTAAACCTATTTCAGGACAGGACACTGGTCAGTTTGGATCTGCGGGAAGGTCGGCCGAAAATGTGCCATTGACTTTTTTTGCCAGGCCTGCGTAGTCGCCGTTAGCAATTACGGTACCCGAAAACGTCCCGCTAATATGTGTTAAGGTCAGGGATGTGATAAAGAGATCTCCCTGATAAAAGCTGTAAAGGGTAGACTGAGGTTCGGCAGTTCTGAAGTGCATAAAGGCCTGGTTGCCGATCACAAAGCCACCTTCCTGCCGGTATTTGTTGATCTGCAGGTCGAACGCAGCCCCTTCCTCGCTGCCGCCCGACAGGTACAGGTTTGTCACCTCATCTTGCTCCTCGTATTTTACCTGGTAAGTCCCTGTTACTGTGTCTTTCTTCCCCTGCAAATCAAATATGACCATGTTGGAAACCTTTGGTGGCGGGTCGTTTTTTTTGCAGCCGTAAATTGCCAACATCAGGATTAGAGGTAAGATCAGAAAATTTTTTGTAGTCTTCATGTCGATAAGGTATGCTGTAAAAATATGATTTTTACAGCATACAGTGCACCTGGCACCAACTTTTCCTTCCGCACCCGGAGACCGCAAAGCCCCGCAGCCGGGTTCATGTTTGTGCCTTGCAAACGGCGAAACTTTGACAAACGGGTTGGAAACATTACTGTACAAAAACGAACTGCTGGAAGATGTAAAAAACGCGCTGAGCAATCAGCGATCATCGGTTACTGTCTACCAGGGATATACAGCATTTGTTGAATGTGTAAAACCATTGATCTCGCTGGTTATTCTCGGTGCCGGGAATGATGCCATCCCCCTGACTAAAATTGCTGCGGTATTGGGATGGAATATTACTGTTGTCGACGGACGCCCCAGTTATGCTTCTGCTGAACGCTTTCCATCAGCAAATAAAATAATAATTGCCAAACCCGAACAGGTATTAAATAACCTCGAAATTAACGAGTGGACAGCCTTTGTGCTGATGACACATAATTATAATTACGAAATTACTTTCCTGGAAGAGCTTTTGCCTTTGCAAATAGCTTATATCGGTATTTTAGGTCCCAGGAAAAAATTGGAACGCATGCTGGACGAATTAGAAACAAATGGTACAACCATCACGCCAAGAAACCTGGAGACGATCCACGGACCTGTCGGACTGGACATCGGGTCAGAAACCTCCGAAGAGATCGCGCTATCCATTATAGCGGAAATAAAAGCCGTGTTTTCTGCACGGAAAGGGTACTCGTTAAAATATAAAACGAACGTTATTCACAGCGCTTAAATGACCGGCCTCATCATACTTGCAGCAGGCGAATCAAAGAGGTTGGGTCAGCCCAAACAAAACCTCGTTTTTAATGGTCATACACTCCTGCAACACGCAGTCCAATCCGGCCAGGCGTCTGAATGTGACCCAATTATCGTAGTGTTGGGCGCAAATACCGAAGACATAAAGCCAATAGCGGGTACTAAAACCCTTTATAATCAGAACTGGAAAGAAGGTATGGCATCATCGATAAAAACAGGCATACATGAAATTAATAAGGATCTTTTGATCGACAAGGTGATCATCATGCGATGCGACCAGCCTTTTGTGAGTGCTGAATTGCTGAACTCCATGATCGCTAAACAAATTGAAACGGAGAAACCGATTATAGCCTGCACCTACAACGGTACCACAGGCGTCCCGGTATTGTTTGACCGCACACTTTTTGCAGAGTTGCTTTTATTACAAGGCCAGGAAGGCGCAAAAAAAATCCTTATCACCCATACTGATGAGGTGGCCACAATCCCATTCGATGAGGGAAGTATTGATATTGATACACCTGATGATTATAAACGACTGCTCAAATTAAACGATTAATTTATACTGTGTAATCGGCAGATCGTGCATCCCTTTCTTGTTTTGTTGAAACAAAGATTGGGTCTGATTAAAAAAAATGTATCTTTGCATAAATTCCACAGGAATGAAGACTTCTCAAAGCCGCATATCATCCCTTTAATGCGCTGCCGTAAGGCGGATACAGATCTTTATTAAATTATTTTACGACTCCAACCTATAAACAGGGGTTGCCGTTTGTCGTTGCGCATTGCCCAAAAGGGTATGTCCGCCCCTGGCGGATGAATTTTTCAAACAACTTAATCAGAAAAATGAATTTAATGCGCAAAGTCCCATGGACACAGAATTATTATCGTACAGGCTAAAGTCGGCACGAAGAAAAAAACGGATAGCAAAAGAGGGCCGTGATAAACAGTTGCACCGGATGCAAAAAGAATACGACAGGCTAAATGATATCCAGTCAGCATTACCCTATATTCCGTTGGACGAGCCCTATCAAAGAGGCTGGAAAAGATTATGGGTTTTAAGGCCAGAGGCTGCAAAAAGTGATCAAGCAGATATATACCAGGGCATATTAGATAAATTGACCCAGGTACAATATCATTACGATGAATCATTTAAACAACCAAAAAGGAAAGGTGCATGGCACCGGTATTACTTTGATAAACTACCGATATTGTATGCCATCAACGCTAATTATTGGAATATAAATTGGCATAAGCTTACTGACGGCCAGAGGGAATGCTTTAAACAGACTAAATATTGGCACGAAAAAGATCATTGCTGGAAAACCCGGTATGAATTTGCCTATACTGAATTGATTAAGGTTGCTGTGGTTCCACGTATTATTGATAAAGTAAAATTACAGGATGAAGTGCTGGAACAACAATTAGCATTTGTAGGCAATAAGTTAAATGAAATACCCAATTGGGCACGACTGACAAAAATTACTGGTGGTAAATACAAAAACTGGTATTCAAAATCATTTCCTGAGAAGGTAAAATACAGGAACCCGCTACAGAACAAACCAAAGTGTTATTGGGATGAAGATAATCAGTGAGATGCCCGAAGAGAGACTCGTACTCTCAAGAGGTAATTGAGCGGAACGAGATTTGAACTCGTACAATGTTTTGGTATTCATTTGAAAACTGCAGGCACGCAACCACGAGCTTTAAACTAGCGGGAGGTAATGGGAGACGTGTTAACAGTATGATTTACCCCCATCCTTTCCAAAAATACACAAGAAGTTTTCGGCTTCGTATGGCTTTAATTGTTGCACTTCCTCTGGAAAGCAAGTGAGGGGAAGGCTTCTACCTTTAGGTCTCTTTCTATTTAAAACTTTTTTCACTCCCATTATTACGCCCCGTTGAACATAAACTTGTGATGGATATAAACTCAAGTTAAATCCAATTCTTAAAGCAGCATCATAACTCCATAGATCCCCAAGTCGATAAATCATACTTTTTACTTTTTCAGTTATTTTAAATATGTCCTCAAAAGATTTACAATTCCTTATTTCATCTAAATGTTTAAGTAACTCTTGGCCGCCTTTATATCCTTGCTTTTCCCCAACTCGTCTTTGATGACTATCCATACTTCCACTGGGAGTTTTACCTATGGCAGCATATTGAACCGCAAGTTCTATTGATAATGCTTTATAGTATTTTTTCATTTCAGATAGATGCTTACGGCCATCTGATAAATAATTTTGCACAGCAATTATAAGTTCCATTTTTGTTGTATTTGCTTTTAATCTCAATGTTTTTTATGCATTAAGTGTTAAGTCTTATAAATTACTAAAGCTTTAAAGATTTAGAAAGGTATCAGGTAAAAGGAGATAAAAAATTTATTTTAGTCGGTTCGCTTAAAGTCAACCAGTCGTTAAGAATGATGATCGCTGATTTAATTAAAATATAATTCCTCGATACATCTGGTTCATAATTACCGTTAAATTTCCCACCATGGAATAAATTGTTGCGAATATCCCTGATATGCTGGCATAATTTTTTAATGTCTGCTGTCGGTTGAGCAAACACCCGATCGTTCCAAATTAATTGATTAGTATTTAGGGCCTGAATCTTTGGTGGGTTTTTTAAAATGTATTCTACCGCTGCTTTTAACTCACCATTCTTATTAACGTTGAAATTTTGTGAAATCGATCCTACAAATTTATCCCAATTTGCCTCAACCCTTCTATCATTACCGTTCGCAAACTCGATTGACGTTTTCAATGCACATTCAAACCGTGAAAAACTTATAAAGAAATTTACCATAAGAGTTTTGCCCTCTGCAATTAGTTCTTTATCCACTTTTTCGATAAAAATGTCAGTTATCATATTATTGAATTTTAAGTACTACATTTTCAATTAAATCGTCTATAAAAGAAATTGCTTTTTGTTCTTTAATGACAATAGTATTGGGATGAGCAGCAGTATTTCTAAAGCCTAGTTTTTCGTCAAGTATTTTACGAATGTCGTTAGAAATGATTTTAGAAACTCTTAAAAGCTCAATGAAATCAGATTCCTTGATTTCAGAAAAATCTTCCTTTTTAATTATCCCAATCTTTTTATATTTGCCATGCACTTGTATTGCAGTATTAAATACGGCTAAATGACTGTTTATAATCAACTCATATAAGGCATCAATCGTTAGCAACCACGTCATGATAATTGATGCTCTGTAACAGCCAATTTCAAAACAGATAACAGCTTCTTCTAAAAATAGCCTTTGTTCGTCACTTGTTAATTTAGGTAAAAGGGTCCTTAATGTTATTGAAGTTTGTTGTGTATGCTTACCGCCAAGAAATATTTCATCAAGTTCTTTTTTAGCAGTTCTGTGAAACGTATAGTTAACCCCCTTTTTTACGAATGTTGGATTTTTGCCTGTTATTAACTTTGGGAAATATTGCGCAACATTGGGCACTTTTAAATCTTCACTGACGAAACATCCTCTTATTTGTGAAGAAGTAAAATCAGTTTTTTCATTTACAATACAATAGAAATAAGAAACCAACTTTACTTGTTCAATTTGTGACAATGAATCAAAGTCATCAACTTTATCAATAAAATCGCTAATAGACATTCTTTCGGATTAAATTATTTCTTTTCCATCTCATGTTCAATATGATTTTCCCCAGCTATTGTTAATTTTAGATCAGAGCGGTTTGAAGTATTAATCCACCCATTACGACTATGGATATTAGTTATAGCTTTGTCAATTATTGGTACAGCTAAGCCGATATGCTTGTAACACGTATATATTGTGTTAGTATCAATGTTGTTTTGCTTTAATACTTTTTCAATATAATACACAATAACTAAAATAATTTCTGCAGAGTTTTTCGCTTTAAATTTCGCAAAATACTCTTTTAAACTTTGACCTCCCTTAGGGTGTAAATTTAGATTAGGTAACAAACTATAGCTTTGACCGTTTGAAGGCTTGTTTTTCACTTTTGTGGATTTTGCGCTTATGCTGGTTGTATCAGTCTCCGTTTTTTTATCATCTTTATTTACCTTCCTTTTGGATATGGATCTTACTGTACCCTTTTCTTTACCTAAGATAAGGTTCTTTAAATATGTCAAATCAGAGGTCTTAAATTTAATTTCAGAATTATTAAAAGTTGCGAAATAATCTTTGAATAAGCTTTTCCAGTTTTTAGAAAAGTTGCTTATATGAGACGATGTCTTTCTTTTCGACATGTATCGTTTATATACCGAGTCTTTCGTAAATATCTTTTTAGAAAAATCGCTTTCATAAAAGGCATAAATTAAAATCCACTCTACCTCTGAGCAATTAACATTCATTTCAACATCACTGATGTGTGGGAAGTCATTATTGACATCATTACCTTTTGTTAGAGTTGAATCTCCAGCAACTTCGGAGTGATCGATATCTTGGACTTCTTCCTCGATATCTTTTTGATGATTTGCTTCTAACTTGTAAGAGGCACCTTGGTTATTTGTTAAATTTTGTATTAATTCTTTAATGCCTTCCTTGCCGACTTCATTAGACAATGAAACTTCGCACAAAATTTCATCCTTCGTTCGATGATATTTTACCGTATTTTTATCGTTACTAGCATTGGCAGTCTTGTCAACAGATGTTCCGCAATCAGAACAGAATTTTGCGCCTTTTAAAATGACAGCATCGCAAGAACTACATTTTAACCTTTCACCGCAAATATGACAGAAAACACTAGTTTCTGTTACTGACGTGCCACAATTAATACATGGATTTGATTTCATTTGACTTTGATAATATGTTTAGGATGAAGTAAATATAAACAATTTTAATAAACTAATTTAAAAGTTGAATTGTCCCCCTGGCTCCAAACCTCAATCCTCCGGCCTCTCCCTCGCATCCGCCATCCTCACGATCCTTGGCTCAAACTTCGCCAACACTTCCACCAAATCGTTTTGCGCGGCCATTACGGTGTGTATATCCTTGTAGGCCATAGGCGCTTCGTCCATATCGCTGCCCATCAGGGTAATGCGCTTGTCAACCAGGTTGGCGGCTATAGCGGCTTTGTCAAGCGTTTTAAAGGCAGCGCTTCGGCTCATCAGTCGCCCTGCGCCGTGGCTGGCAGAGTTAATAGATTTTGCATCACCTTTGCCGCGCACCACAAAACCGGGTGTGCTCATACTGCCGGGGATAACACCCAGCACACCTTCTCCGGCTGGTGTAGCACCCTTGCGGTGCACCATTACTTCGGTGCCGTCGGCCAGTTGCTCCTTCCAGGCAAAATTGTGGTGATTCTCGATCCGCATCAGCGGATTAAGGTTTAAGGCACGGGCAATTTTGTTATGTATCTCGTGGTGGTTGGCACTGGCATACTCGCCGGCCAGGTTCATGGCTATCCAGTATTCCTGCCCCTCGTCTTTATCCAGGTCGAGCCAGGCCAGGTGCTTGGCTTCGGGCGGCAGCTTGGTTTTGGTCATGGCTATTTTGCTATAATAGTTTGCAATAGCACCCCCAAACCCGCGCGAACCGGAGTGCGAAAGCAAAGCAAGGTAATTACCCGCTGGTATGCCGTCCAAAGCGCCTTTGGCAATGGTTAGCTCGCCCCATTCCACAAAGTGGTTACCGGTACCCGATGTACCCAGCTGCGCATAAGCGCGGTCCTTCAGGTTGCGTATTATCTTAGTCTCGCTCCACGTATTGCTATCGAAGAGCGAAGTATCAAAATGCGTTTTGGTAACCCCGCCGATACCAAAATTAGTATGGTCTACCAGCAGGTTTTTCAGCCTGTCGGTTTCGGTATCTACCGTAGCAGCAGGCATATCAAAAATGCTGAGGCACATGCGGCAGGCAATATCCACTCCAACAGCAAAGGGAATAATCGTATTGGCTGTTGTAGC
>JBEHXM010000037.1:0-39517 GCA_048498695.1 Bacteroidota bacterium | reverse complement strand
GGTAATGGTTACATCAAAAATAGAAAAAGCCATCCGATTTACAAGAATGGCTTTTGAACGTATATATTGAACTTTTGCAAAAGTAGTATTAAAGGCCTACCAAATCTTCAGTCTGATCTTTACTTATGCCATCAACTGTTTTGGTGATGTGTGCTGCAGCAAAGTTGGTGCTGTTCAGGCTGGTTGAACGACCGTATTTTAGGTTGAATTGATCTACATTTCCGGTCAAATCGGCTTTTGCACGATTGTTAAGGGTAATGTTTGCGCTGTAGCCATCAAGGTCTAATTTAGCGTAAGCGTTATCATGTAAGGTAACATCCATCTCGATAGGCGAAAGTTTACCGAATGATTTTACTTCAGCATTGTCATAAGCAGTAATCGCACTCAACTGATCTGCTGTTACCCAAACTACCAATTTTTGCGCTGCGTAAGATGAAATACGCAATACGCCTTTCTGGTTTTGTACCAATGCGCTTTCGGCATAATAACGGTTGTATACTTTTACCTGGTCATTTGCACCATCGGTTACATAAAGTTCAACGTTACCACGAACTTCAATTTTGTTGATCTTGCTTACGTTAGTTAACACGGTGCTAACTTCACTGTTATTTTTAGCAGCTGAATCTTTAGTGGCTGCGAAGGTTGTGTTGCTTAATCCTAATACTATGGCTGCGATAGTTACGAAGGATAAAATTTTAGTTTTCATTGTATTAATATTTTGATTGTCAATTCTTTGTACTTCTTTGTTTTTAAATACATCCATAAGACGATACCAAATAAAAAACGTTACACCCAAATCGGGTATATTAGATGTACGGCACTATTATATCGGTGAACAGGCAGAATTGGTCGGTGAAATTTTTATCGGTAGGCGGTGGATAGACTAATTGTGTTGGGATCAGCTCTCCTATTTTTCTAAAAAAAGCATTTTGTATAAATTTTTAGTCTGATTGTATAAATTTTAAATCTGATTTTATTTTTATATTAGCTAACCCTCTGTTAATTTAAGCTTTTGATTACCACTTTAAAAGACAACTTTTCTTCACAAAAGAAGGTCGCCTTAGTGTATCCGTCGTTCTTTCCTGGTTGTTTTAAAGTGCTCTTATTTACCAACTATATTCATCCATTAACTTTAAACTATGAAAAAAAACTTTTACTATCTCAAGTTCTCCCCTGTTTTAAAAGTTCTTGTCTTAAAGACATTAATGATCCTGCTGATTACCGGGACGACATTAGCCCAAACAAACTTCATAAAAGGCAAGGTTACTGATGCAGAAGCAAATGACCCTTTACCTGGTGTTAGCGTAACTGTAAAAGGCACCACTACGGTAGTTGCGACAGATTTAAACGGAAACTATTCCATTTCGGCAGGGAGTAATGCCACGCTGGTTTTTAAATATGTGGGTTATGACCCGCAGGAAGTTCCGGTAGGCAGTCAAACGGCGATCAATGTTAAAATGCACCAGTCTGTCAATAAATTGAAAGACGTAGTAGTTACAGCATTGGGTATTAAAAGAGAACGCCGCGCTTTAGGTTATTCAGTAACCGAAGTAAAAGGCGCCACACTTACCGAAGCGCGCGAAACTAATTTTGTGAATGGACTGGAAGGTAAAGTTGCGGGTGTTAACGTGAGCAATGTGGCTACCGGGCCGGGCGGCTCTGCAAACGTTGTGATACGTGGTATTTCGGATATTACAGGCGGCAACCAGCCTTTATATGTAATTGATGACATCCCGATGCGTAATGACAGCTACAGATCAACTGACGTTGGCGGTGGTTACGGCGGAGCCGACGGTGGCGACGGTACCATTAACATTAACCCGGATGATATAGAAACCATATCGGTGTTAAAAGGAGCTGCCGCTACTGCATTATATGGTTACCGTGGCAGCAAGGGCGTTATTTTGATCACTACCAAATCAGGTAAGAATGCCAAAGGCTCGGGGGTGGAATTAAATTCCAACTATACCAGGCAAAGCGTGATAGATAATACTGACTTTCAAAAAGTATACGGACAGGGATCTGATGGTCTGAAGCCGGTGGATGGGGATGATGCTTTTGAAATGGGTTTATCCAGTTGGGGACCCAAACTTGACGGATCAAAAGTATTCCAGTTTGATGGTGTTGAGAGGCCCTATAGTGCTGTAAATGGCAATATGGCGCGTTTTTATAAAAGCAGTGATGCAATAACAAACACCCTTTCGTTCAGCAAGGCACTTAGTGACGACGGTAGCCTGCGGTTTTCGGCAAGCGACCTGCATAATACCAGCATCATACCAAACGCAGGGTTTAAGCAACAATCTTTTACATTATCTGCCAACTACAAGCTGGGTAAAAATTTATTCCTGCAATTAAAGGGACAATATATTAATGCCTTTACTCACAATCGCCCCAGTGTATCTGATGCTGCAGGTAGTTTGAATTTTGCCCCCATGTTCCTGCCGCCAAACGTAAATATTACTTCGCTGGCGCCGGGCTATAAGGCAGATGGCTCTGAAAATCAATTTTTGGATGATGCCTATACAACAAACCCTTACTTCGTAGCTTACAAGTTTATCAATAATACCAGCCGTAACCGTTTCTTAGGATCAGCCGATCTTAAATATACTTTTGACAATGGCCTATACCTGCAATTCAGAGCGGGCGAGGATTATTATGCTGACCGCAATACTAATGTAACTCCTAATGGTACAGCTTACCAGTCTGATGGATTTATGCAGGAAGAAAATATTAAGGCTACAGAGCTGAACATAGATGCGATAATTGGTAAAAAGTTTACTATAACCAAAGATTTCGATCTGTCGACCCTGGTTGGTGTTAACTCCAGGAAAAATGTAACGGACCAGATAGACGCCCAGGGTAATACTTTCCAAACTCCGTATCTATACACTATTGGCAACCTTGCCAGTCCGACTGAATACGAAAGTAATCCTGTAGTTGTAAATAAATCCATTTACGGCACATTTGATTTTTCTTATAAAGACTTTTTATACCTGGGTGTTACCGGGCGTAACGACTGGTATTCAACCCTCGCACCTGGCAAAACAAATTACTTTTATCCATCTATAAATGGCTCATTCGTTTTCTCCGAACTCCTTCATGCCAGTTGGATGGACAATGGAAAATTGAGACTGGGTTATGCAAACGTAGGCGGTGAGGCCGATTCTCCTTATCAAACTTTATTGGGGTATAATAACATTGGCAATTTAGCGGGACACCCTATCGGGAATATCTCAAATGGCGGTACTGTACCAAACGCATTAATTGAACCGTCTTCGGCAAAAGAATTTGAAATAGGTACGGAAATGGATCTTTTCAAAAACAGGCTGCATCTGGATATTTCTTATTATGACAAAAAGATCAGCAAGGAAGTTATTCCTGCAGTTACCTCCGAAACTTCAGGATTCAATGCGGTTTTACTTAATTCAGGAACTATTCAAAACAAAGGGATCGAAATACTGGTGTCTGGTGTGCCTGTTAAAACCTCAAGCTTCACATGGACAGAAACCGTCAATTTTACTTACAATGACAATAAGGTACTTTCGTTATCTACAGGCTCAACTAATTATCCGCTCGGGTATTCAAGGGCAGGTGAAGACGAGGGTGTAGGTGTGGCTTATATGTCGCAAACATTAGGCAAATCAGCCTACCAGATATACGTAGCAGACCCCATACGTGACGCTAACGGTAAGATCATATTAGATCCTAACACGGGTGCACCGCAACCAGGTACTACTTATAAAGACGTTGGTTCGGGTATTGACCCGGTGTATACCGGCATCACCACCGACTTCAGGTATAAGGGTTTTAACCTTTCGGTACTGATCGATGGGAAGTTTGGCGGCAAGATATTTTCGGGCACCAACTGGTATGCCTGGGGTTATGGTTTGAATAAAGAAACGCTTGTGGGCCGTGACTTAAGATACGGGACACAGCAGCTTTACCCACAGGATTATTACAACCAGGTAGGCACCAATGACCCTGAGATCTTTTTATACGATGCCAGCTTTATCAAATTAAGACAGATCATATTGGGTTACACTTTCCCTGCAAAAATTTTCAACAACAAAATACAGGGTTTAAGTTTAAGCGCTTTTGCCAGGAACGTGTTTACCATCATGAAACATACTCCTAACATTGACCCTGAATCAAATTATTCAAACGGCCCGCAGGGTATAGAGCAAGCCGAGGTACCTTATACCAGGACATTCGGCCTTAACCTTAACGTGAAATTTTAAGATGATAATTGAAAAATATTATAAAATGTTTAACATGAAATTAAAACCTATATATATACTGGCAAGCGCTGTTATGATAATGGCCATTGCCTCCTGCAAAAAGGACCTTTTGAAAACAAACACAGATCCCAACGCTGTATCTGTCGATGTATTTGATCCTAATAATATATTAACCGCCACACAGCTTTACTATACCGGCAGCACAAATAACGCAATAGAAGTTGAAGAAACCGAAATACAGGGAGCCGGATGTTTTATACAACACTGGGCCTCCACCTCCGGCTATTATTTTGGAGATAAGTATACTTTTAGCCCGGGCGGCTGGGGTGCCTTTTTTGATAATACCTATACATCTACCGTAAAAAACGTGGTAGACCTTTATACAAATACAACAGATAAGCCTCAGTATAAAAACCTGCACCAGATCTCAAGAATAATGAAGGCGCTGATATTTGAGCGTATAACTGATGTATATGGAGATATACCTTATTTCCAGGCTGGCCTGGCTTATCATAAGTCTATTTATTTCCCGGTATATGATAAACAAAAAGATATCTATGCTGACCTGTTAAAAGAAGTTGAACAGGCTACCGCAAGCCTTGATGAGAATGCAGATAAACCTATAGGCGACGTGTTTTACTCAGGTTCTGACGACCAGATAGCTGAATGGAAAAAATTTGGTAACAGCCTGCTGCTTCGCATGGCTATGCGCCTTACCAAGGTCGACCCTGCTACCGCAAAAACTTATGTACAGAAGGTAATAGGGCATACTATGGAAAGTAATGATGATAACGCCATTGTTCCGCATGGCACCAATGATCCGCTTACGATCAGCAGGATATACAGAGGAATTGGTGAAGATGGTTCCATACAATTAGACGGACAGATCAGTAAGACTTTTATCGACTCTTTAAAAAATCGCAATGATCCGCGATTGTCCGTATTGTCATATGTTTATAAACCCGATTATGCTCCGGGAGATCCTACCGATGGGGGATCATCTGCCCCTGCGGATCAAAACGGCTTACCTAACGGTTTTAATACAGGAAGCGGGCCTTTTGGTATTGTAAATTATAAAGGCACTCCTGCGTCTCCGGGCGTTCCTGCTTCTCCGGGCTACCTGGGAAGCATAGCCGCCTATTCACGTCCCAGCCCTATCATATTTAATCCCACTGCCCCTACCCTGGTTTTAACTTATGCAGAAACTGAGCTGTTACTGGCTGATGCTGCAAAACGCTGGGGAATAGGTGGTGCTCCAAAAACACATTATGATAATGGTGTTTTAGCCGGCATTACTATGTTATCAGCTTACGGCGATGCCGGTGCAATAAGCGATGAGGATGCCCAGGCTTACCTGGATGCAAATCCTTATGATGATGCAAACGGGCTGAAACAGATCAATACCCAATACTGGATAACCACTTTCTTTGATGAATATGAAGCGTGGAGCAACTACCGCCGCACAGGTTTACCTCTATTAAAACCTGTTACCTATACGGGTAGCCAGTCGCTGGGGGCAATACCGCGCAGAATGAATTATTCTACTACCGAAAAACAAATCAATGCTGCAAATTATGACAAGGCTGTTGCCGGCTTACCCGGTGGAGATAAAATAACCAGCCGTATATGGTGGGATATACAATAGAAAATTAGTTGATAAAATAATGAGTTGAGTAGGTTGTAAGAGTTGTGCAAACAACTTTTGCAACCTTTTTTATTGAACTTAAGTTTACCAATTTCATATCAACTAAAAAAAGCCACCCTGTTTAGGATGGCCTTGAACTTGTATACTTATTTTAAATTGACAATTATAACCCAACGTATTCTTGTGTGTTTTTGCTTGCTCCGTCAACTGTTCTTACCATATGTTCTGCAACAAAGTTAGTAGCGTTTAAAGTAGCAGAGCGACCGTATTTTAAGTTACCTTCAGTTACGTTGCCGGTAAGGTCTGCCTTGGCACGGTTGTTTAAAGTAACATTTACACTGTAACCATCTACATCTAATCTTGCGTAAGCGTTATCATGTAAGGTTACTTCCATTTCGATAGGTGAAAGCTTACCGAATGATTTCACTTCTGCGTTATCATAAGCTGTGATCGAGCTTAACTGATCAGCCTTAACCCAAACTACCAATTTTTGTGCTGAGTAAGAAGTGATACGCAATACGCCTTTCTGGCTCTGAACCAATGCGCTTTCGGAATAATAACGGTTGTATACTTTTACTTCATCGCTTTTACCGTCGGTTACAAAAAGTTCAACGTTACCGCGTACTTCAATTTTGTTGATCTTGCTGATGTTTGGCACTATAGTGCTAATTTCAGTGTTATTAGCAGCTGAATCTTTAGTAGCTGCGAAAGTGGTGTTGCCTATTCCTAATACTATTGCTGCGATAGTTACGAAGGAGAAGATTTTAGTTTTCATGATATTTAATATTTTGATTGTCAGTTGTTTTTATTTGTTTTCAAATACACCAATAAGACGATCTCAATTAAAAAGCGTTACAGCAATATGCCCTGTATTAGTTGTAGAGGGGGTTTTTCCCGGTAAGGCGGGGAATTTGGTCGGTGAATTTTCTGGCGGCGAGCTTTATCGGCGATCAGACATTGGTTGATGAGTTGGCTTTATTGAGATTTGCAGGCAAAAGCTTTCTTTTTAATTCTTTGCCTATCCCGATGAAACTGCGGTGATTCAATGGGAACTCTAATATTACATGCAGGAAGCTTAGTATAAAAAGCCACCTAAACCCAATTCTGTAATTGTAAAAATACAAGGCAACTAATGCGGCCCATATCAATCCTATAATGATTGCCCTTGTTTTAGATATTTTGTGCCAGTTAATAACACTTGTTTTACTAAACCAGTTGATATAGTGATAAGTGTAAGCAAATGCAATAACACGTGTTAGCATGATACTTGCCTTATTTGTAAAAACATTAATGATCTGGCTATGCAAAGTGGTTTTATTGAGCCGTGAAAAAGGTATATAGTTATTGATCGCCCATGCTGTGGGTGTGGTATGCCAGTTAGTAAATACGATGCTTAATAACAAGGGACATATCAAAAAAGCAGCAATGGCTATATAGCCTGAAATATTTTTGCTTTTTAAAGCACCATGTAACAGGAATGCCCCGGTAAACACGTAAACATGGATAAGTGTAAGCATATACAGCCCGAATATGGTGCGTATCAAATTATTTGCAAATAAAAAATAAGCTGCTGCAATGAGTATAATGATTGATATTATACGATATAGATTGCTCCTTATAAACAGCATTATAAATGAGAGGCCAAAGGTATAAAACACAATATTTGCATTGGGAAATCTGAACAGCATTCCGGCAATTATAATAACCACGATAATTAAGTAATCATACCTTTTTAAAGTAAAAAACTTTCGGCTGTTGAGCCATGATATTTCAGTAAGGTAATGTGCCGGGCCCAATATGGCATAGGATAACAGTACCAGTTCAAAAGGTATTAATACGGCAATACACGAAGCCGCAAACATAGCCAGGATATTATAGTAATTGATACGCTCTAAGTGTGTCATAAATAATATTTTTCCCCGTCGGTTTTTATCTTACCGGCATCTAATAATAATCGGATGGTTTCTATCCTGTCCTTTTCAGTACCGGTTTTAAGAGAACTCATCAGGTCATCAATGGTCAGGTTATCAACGCTTAATAAGTGTGCTATTTCATCAGTGATATTATCGGCTGTTTCAGCGAGGTTGCGCTGCCGTTTTTCCTCAAGACATATATCACATATACCGCACTTTTCCGCATTGGTCTCATCAAAATAAGCCAGCAGCATCCGGCTGCGGCACTTCTTATGTTCGGCATACGCAAATACCGCCTCCATTTTCTGTTGGTAGATCGCCTTGCGCTCCTCAATATAGCGCTTATTAATGATCAGTTCATTATTTTGCACCCTTGGCCTCAGGTAAGTTACCTGCGGCTGATCGGTTTGCTGAAGGTAATTCAATATACCTAATTCCTGCAGTTGTTTAAGTCCCTCAATTACCTGCTGCACGCTCAGGTTACTTCGCCGGGCAAGGTCATGTTCGCGAAGCCTTACATAATTTTCAAATGAGCCGCCATACGAGCGTAATAATGTTTTTATGAAAGGGTCCCATGAGGAGTTTTGTATCTGGAAATTATACAGCTCTTCACTAAACACTTCAAACCTGAACCGCGAAGGCAGAAACACACTTTCATTGAACGATAAATATTCGTCCTGCTCCAAAAACTTTAGGGCGTTAATAATTTTTGTGGGATCAAGTTTATACCGCGTACAAAAATCGCCCAGATCCAGGTCAAAGCTCACGCCCTCTCCTGTTCCGTAAGCCAAGTGAAAAAAACTTCCCAAATGATGATAAACAAGTTTGATTTCGTCTACGGAAGGAAAGTTGGTCAGTAGTTTTTTTTCATTCCTGATACGGTCGGCATGATTATATAACAATACGGCATAGGCTTTATTTTCATCGCGCCCTCCCCTGCCTGCTTCCTGGTAATAAGCTTCCAGGCTCTCGGGCATATCTTTATGGATCACAAAACGAACATCAGGTTTATCTATCCCCATCCCAAATGCATTGGTAGCAACAATGATGCGGGTACGGTTTGTTTTCCAGCTCTCCTGCTTTAATGAGCGCTGCTCCATGGTCAATCCGGCATGATAAAAATCTGCCTGATAACCGCTTTCATTATAAAATTTGGCTATTTCGGCCGTTTCCTTCCGGCTTCGCACATAAACAATACCGCTGCCTTTTACCCCTTTGGCAATGTCTATTAGTTTGCGCAGCTTATTTTCTTCATTCTGCACTACATAGCTGATGTTTTTCCGCTCAAAGCTCTGCTGGAAAACATTAGGTTGTTTAAACCGTAGCTTTTGCTGGATATCGTCCCGGACTACGGCAGTTGCGGTAGCCGTAAGCGCTAAAACAGGTACGTTGGGGTGTAACTCCCGCAAATCGGCAATGTGCAGGTATGGCGGCCTGAAATCGTATCCCCATTGCGATATACAATGTGCCTCGTCAACAGCGATCATGTTCACATTCATATATTTGATCCGTTCCCGCACCAGTTCGGAAAGCAGGCGCTCAGGCGATAAATACAGAAATTTGACTGGCCCATAAACACAATTATCAAGGGCAATATCTATCTCGCGTTTACTCATGCCCGATACGATGGATATTGCCTCTATGCCTTTCGCCTTCAAATTCTCCACCTGGTCTTTCATCAGGGCGATCAGGGGCGAAACTACGATACATATCCCCTCTCTGGCTAAAGCCGGTACCTGGAAACAGATAGATTTACCACCGCCGGTAGGCAGTAGTGCCAAAGTATCCCGTCCTATCAAAACAGACTGGATGATCTCCTCCTGCAATGGCCGGAAGCTATCGTATTTCCAATAATGCTTTAATATTTCCTGTATAGTCATCTTTAATTTCGGATGTCGAATTTACTATTTCGGATTTAGTAATAGACCATGAACATCATCTGAAATAGAAAATTCGGAATCGATTTGCCGTAATATTTCTAAATTCGCGGCGTTAACCATTTGATACTATGAAACATCTCTTTATAGCCATTCTATTCCTATTCACTACCAGTATCCTTTACGCACAAAAATGGAATGTCGAAAATCCTCCGGGACCGTCAAAAAAAGTTACGATCAGCACAGATGAAGGGACATGGATGAACCTGGATGTGAGTCCCGATGGCCAGAATATTGTTTTTGATCTGCTGGGCGATATATACTCCATCTCCATAAAAGGAGGCAAGGCCACCATACTGGCCAGCGGCAAAGCGTGGGAAATACAACCCCGTTACAGCCCCGATGGTAAACAAATATCATACACCAGTGACAAGGACGGCGGCGACAACATCTGGATAATGAATAGTGATGGTAGCAATAAGCATCCGGTAACCAAAGAAAGCTTCAGGCTGCTTAATAATGCTTATTGGACACCCGACGGGCAATACCTCGTGGCACGTAAGCACTTTACGGGCACACGGTCGTTAGGAGCGGGCGAAATGTGGCTGTATCATAAAACAGGTGGCGAAGGTATCCAATTAACCAAACGTAAAAATGACCAGCAGGACGCCGGTGAGCCGATTGTATCACCTGATGGTAAATATATCTACTGGAGCGAGGACGTAACGCCCGGGCCGTTTTTCGAATATAATAAAGACCCTAACAAGGGCATCTACGCCATCAAACGGCTAAACCGTGAAAATGGAGATATCGAAACTGTAACAGGGGGAGCAGGCGGGGCTTGCAGACCGCAAATATCACCTGACGGAAAGCTACTGGCCTTTGTAAAACGGGTAAGGCTAAAATCGGTTTTATATTTACAAAACCTGGCTACGGGCGAAGAATGGCCGGTATATGATAACCTGTCAAAAGATCAGCAGGAAACCTGGGCCATTTTTGGTGTATATCCTAATTTTAACTGGACACCCGATAGCAAGAACATCATTTTTTATGCAAAAGGCAAAATATGGAACCTGGACATTGGCACATTGAACGCTGTTGAGGTGCCTTTCGAGGTAACGTCACAACAAACCATTACGGATGCGCTCCATTTTCCGCAAAAAGTTTTCCAGGATGAGTTTCCTGCAAAAATGATACGCCAGCTCACCACCTCTCCTGACGGCAAACAAGTGGCCTTTAATGCTGCTGGTTATGTATATATAAAAACTTTGCCTGATGGCATTCCTGCACGTATTGACAGTACAGCTGATTTTGAATATGAGCCGCAATTCAGTCCTGATGGCAAATCACTGATCTACGTCGACTGGAATGATGAGTTAAAAGGTTCTATCAACAAAATTGATCTGGCTACTCATTTCGTGACACGTCTTACACCAGAAAAAGGGTTGTACTATTCGCCTAAATTTTCAAATAAAGGGGATAAGATCGTTTTCCGGAAAGGAGAAGGCAATGACCTGTTAGGATATTCTTTTGGTAAAAATCCGGGTATATACATGATGCCCGCAACAGGTGGCACGGCTAAAATGATCATTGATAATGGCATCCGTCCGCAATTTTCTACTGATGATTCAAAAATATATTATCAGAGCAGTGAAGGCGACAAAAAAACATTCCGGATGATGGATACCACCGGGGCTAATAAGAAAACGCTTTATACCTCTACCTATACCACCCAGTTTGCTCCAAGTCCTGATGGAAAATGGATAGCATTTACCGAACTTTTTAACTGCTATATCACACCAATGGTATATACCGGCAGTCCGCAGGATTTGTCCGCCACTAATAAGGCCATACCGCTAACTAAGTTGACAAAAGATGCAGGTACTTATCTGCATTGGAGCAAAGACAGCCAAAAACTAATGTGGACGCTTGGGCCAAAATATTTCACCCGTGATATACACAGTGCATTCTCTTTCGCAGATGGCGGAGATGGAAAGGCGCCTGCTATTGACACAGTTGGTACCAATATAGGGCTCATATTAAAAGCTGATGTCCCTGATGGGAAAATAGCTTTTACAAATGCCCGTATCATCACCATGAAGGGTGATGAGGTAATTGAAAAAGGAACTATCCTTATCGATAAAAATAAAATTGCTGCGATAGGCAAAGCATCAGATGTGCAGGTACCGGCTGATGCAAAAGTGTATGACGTTACCGGGAAAACCATTATGCCCGGCATTGTGGATGTGCATGCGCATCTGCATCCGAGCCCTGACGGTATTTCGCCCCAGCAGGACTGGAACTATTTTGCCAACCTTGCTTTTGGAGTAACCACCTCGCACGATCCGTCAACCAATACAGAAATGGTTTTCAGCCAGGCCGAAATGGTGAGATCCGGACATATGGTTGGACCAAGAATTTATTCAACAGGCTCAATTTTATATGGAGCCGACGGAGATTTTAAAGTGGTGATCAACAGCCTGGATGATGCGCTTTCAAACCTGCGCAGGTTAAAAGCAGTAGGTGCGTTTTCGGTTAAAAGTTATAACCAGCCGCGCCGTGAACAGCGCCAGGAAATAATAGAAGCCGCACGCCAGTTGCAGATGCAGGTTGTACCCGAAGGAGGCTCAACCTATTTTACTAATATGAATATGATACTGGACGGGCATACAGGTATTGAGCATAACATACCTGTTGTACCGGTTTATAAAGACGTAAAAAAACTTTGGAATGCGAGCAAATCGGGTTATACCCCTACCCTTATCGTATGTTATGGCGGCCAATTCGGTGAGAATTACTGGTATGACCGTACCGATGTTTGGAAAAACGATCACCTGTTAAGCTTTACGCCACAATCTATAGTAGATGCCCGCTCCCGTCGCAGGACAACATCAGAGTATGGAGATTATGGGCACATCGAGGTTTCCAAATATGTAAAACAAATAGCGGATGGTGGAACTAAGGTAAACCTGGGATCACATGGGCAATTACAGGGACTTGGTGCGCACTGGGAATTATGGATGCTGGCACAGGGCGGCATGTCGCCATTACAGGCCATACGCTGCGCTACCATTAATGGCGCATCCTATTTGGGGATGGATAAAGAAATAGGCTCCCTGGAAACAGGGAAATTAGCCGACCTGATCGTTTTAAACGACAACCCGCTGGAAGATATACGCAATAGTGCAAAGATCAAATACGTAATGGCCAACGGCCGTTTGTATGATGCAGATTCAATGAATGAGATAGGCAACCGCGAAAAGCCCCGTCTGCGTTTCTGGTGGCAGCTAAACCGAGGCAATATGGTAAACCTTCCGGTTGGCAATAATGAAACGTGGTTATATACCAGCGAGGATGGGGATTAATATATAGTCCGAAAGTCGGGAAAGACCGGAAGTCGGAAAGTTAAAAGCAAATCTTTCGGACTTATGCGGACTTTATTGACTTGCGGACTTACTGATTAACCAATCATAAAACCCTGGAAAATCCCCGTTCCACTGTTTTTCATTGTGATGAGCACCTTTTATCACTATGATAGGAGAGTTTTTTTCAGCTATACCTTTTGTACGTACCAGGTCGGCCATTTTTTGCATATCGGGTGCCATGCTTTCACTTTCAGAATCACCGCACACAAAATAGAACCTGGGTTTAGGATTTAAATTTGTTTGCTGTGCATATTTATACAATTGCGGCGCTATCCAGAACGAGGGTGAAAATATACCTCCATTGCCAAATACGTCAGGGTATTTTAATACTGCATACATAGAGATCAATCCTCCCATCGAACTGCCCACGATGCTGGTGTTCCTTGCACCTGTTTTCGTATGATAATGCCGGTCGATATAAGGCTTCAATGTTTTTACTAAAAATTCAACATATTGGCTGCCTTCCGCTTTTCCATATTTCGAATCATAAGGGTTATATTCTGTCAAGCGGTGCTCTCCACCATGGTCAATTCCTACAATAATACATTGATCCTTTGCAGGCAGTTTATCCATGAGTTCGTCTATGCCCCATTCTCCGTAGCCTGATGTATATTCATCAAAAAGGTTTTGGCCGTCCTGCATATATATCACCGGGTACTTTTTATTTGACGACCTGTAATCTGCCGGCAGATATATCCATACCCTGCGTTCCCTGCCCAATTGAGGTATATCAAACTTTTCGCTGATAATCTGAACGTTTGCACTTACGGTATGCTTTTTTTCTTCGGGTTTAAAATTATCCTGCCAGTCTGCCACATCCATGATTATAGTCGTGTCGTGCGAAATAACGGCAGCGCGGTTATCGATCGGTTTTCCTGAACTGTTACACTCCACTGCCTGCCAGCTTCCGCGCGTAATTTTGAAGTTGTAACTTCCCTTAGGCAAAGTTTTTTCTAACAGGTAGCTTCCGGCGTCTTCTTTCTGCATTTCAAATGCTTTATCTGCCGGGTTCCAATTATTGAAATCTCCTGCGATAAATATTCCTGTTACAGGTATTTTCGCTGCCGGAACTTTATCTGTTTTAAAGGTTACTTTTAACTGCCCATAAGACAAAAAGCTTTGACACAAAACCAGAAACACGCAAAAGATCAATTTTTTAGCCATTTGAGTCTTATTCAAAAATAAAGGCCCGCTAAAATAAGTAGCGGGCCTTCATCAAATTTATGATCTGATTATTTTCTTTTCTTGATATCAGTATACTCCCTGTTCACCTCACCAACATATATCTGGCGCGGACGGCCTATAGGCTCTTTGTGTTCCTTCATTTCTTTCCATTGTGCTATCCAGCCCGGTAAACGACCAAGAGCAAACAGTACGGTAAACATATCAGTCGGGAAGCCTAATGCGCGGTAAATAATACCAGAATAAAAGTCGACATTAGGATATAACTTACGCTCAACAAAGTACGGGTCTTTCAATGCAACCTCTTCCAGTTTCTTGGCTATATCCAGTACTTCATCATCAATACCTAACTTTTCGAGGATATCGTCACAAGCCTTTTTGATGATCTTGGCACGAGGATCAAAATTCTTATAAACCCGGTGGCCAAAACCCATCAGGCGGAAAGGATCATTTTTGTCTTTTGCTTTCTTTATCCACTTGTCGGTATCTCCACCGTCCTCCTTAATACGTTCCAGCATTTCAATTACCGCCTGGTTGGCGCCGCCATGCAGCGGTCCCCATAAAGCCGAAATACCTGCCGATACAGAGGCATAGATATTAGATTCAGAAGATCCTACAATTCTTACAGTAGATGTGGAGCAATTTTGCTCATGATCTGCATGTAAGATCAGCAGGGTATTCATTGCACTCACTACTACCGGGTCTATCACAATTTCCTCGGTGCGCTGCCCGAAGGTCATGTGGAGGAAGTTGGTCACATAATCGTATTTGTTTTTGGGGTAGATATAAGGGTGACCTAATGACTTTTTGTATATCCATGAAACCACGGTGGCCATTTTACCCAGCATTTTGATAATGCTCAGATTAAGCTCTTCGTCGGTTTGGTTGGATTTTAAAGATTCGGGATAAAAAGCGGATAAAGAACAAACCAATGAGGATAATTGCCCCATAGGATGTGATTTTGACGGAAAACCATCAAAAAACTTCTTCATATCCTCGTGCACCAATGTATGGCGGCTTATCTGGTACTGAAATTCAGTTAATTGTTCCTGAGTTGGCAATTCGCCGTAAATAAGCAAATAAGCAACTTCTATAAAGCTTGATTTCTCGGCAAGTTGTTCTATCGGGTAACCACGATACTTGAGAATTCCTAATTCACCATCCAGAAAGGTAATGGAGCTTTTGGTTGCTCCTGTATTTTTATAGCCAATATCCAGCGTCACATATCCTGTTTGATCCCTGAGTTTTGAAATATCAATTGCTTTTTCACCCTCAGTACCCTCAATAACCGGGAGATCATACGTTTTATCACCTATTTTTAATTGTGCATTTTCAGACATAGACGTTTGTTTTAAAGTAACAAATGTAAATAAATCCCTGTATTATAGGTAAGGGCTGAGTTTACTAATTGTAAAAATTGTGGGATGAAATTGATCAGCAAGGTATTTGATCGGGTTATTAATAAAAATTTAACCCGATCAACTACTTAACTTAACTCAGCATCCGGAAAAGAGCAGCTTTAGTTAGATCTTATGGCCTCAACCGGATCAAGTCTGGAAGCTGAATAGGCCGGAATAATACCTGATATGATACCAATACTCACTGAAGTACCAATACCTATAATGATATTTTTCATATCCAGCACTACCTGTATATCAATGGCAGCTTTTACAGCAAAGGTGCCCAAATAAACCATAAAGAGGCCGATGATACCGCCCATCAGGCAGAGAATGATGGATTCGATCAGGAATTGTAGCAGGATAAAATAGTTTTTAGCACCTAATGATTTCTGGATACCGATAATATTGGTACGTTCCCTTACCGATACGAACATAATATTGGCAATACCAAATCCACCTACCAGGATTGAAAAGCCACCGATAATGATACCGGCTACATTAAGTACCCCGAATACCTGGTCCAACTGATTTGAAAGAATAGTAGCCTTATTCAGGGCAAAATTGTCCTCCTGGTCGGGCCGCAGCCGTCTTATGGAACGCATCATGCCCCTGAGTTCACTTTCCACATCATTATCAGTAAGTCCCTCTTTACCTTTTACCACTATCTGCGGGTTATATTGCTGGTTTTGAATATCTACAATGTTCTTGGCAAAGTTCAGCGGCAGTAATACCTCTTTATCATCCGATATACCTAATATATCCTTACCCTCTTTTGCAAATACCCCAATGATAGTCACATACCTGCCCATTACCTTGATCTGCTTCCCGACAGCATCTCCTGCCGGGAAAAGGTTTGCGGCAATATCAAAGCCTATAATAGCGATAGGTGCACCTGTTCTCGATTCAATTTCAGTAAAATATCTTCCGTCCTGGAAATCAAAATTCCATGTCTTGTTGTGGTCCTGAGAAACCGCATCAATTTGGGCTCCTTCAACTGTATTGCTCTTGTATTTGATAACACGGTTATCAATGCTGATCTCATAAGATATGGCCGCTGCGGTCTGGCTACGTCTTTGTACCTCATCAAAATCTCTTAAACGTGGCACGGGGCGCTGCAAATATTTCCACCAGGGGAAGTCTTCACCGCCAATCCAGGGCCATTTTTGAATATAAACACTGTTGCTTCCCAGCTTATTTACGCTGTTCTGCAGGTTATTGCGTAAAGTATCAACCGCCGAAAAAACCGCGATAATGGTAAAGATACCAATAGTAACACCAAGCAATGACAGCATGGTACGCAGCTTATTCTGCCTTAATGCATCATAGGCAAACAAAAAGCTTTCGCGGAAAAGTTTTAAAAATATCATATTTTGGGATTACACCGATTAGCCAAATTGATTACACAGATTACCTGAGAACAGGGATATTTATTAAGACTATCAAACATATTTAAAGTTACACTTTAGTTAACACTATTTTGAATATGATATGTTACTTAACTAATCGGTGGATTCCATAAAAAAATCTGCGAAATCCACAAAATAATTCGTAACTTTGCGCCCTAAAAATTCATTTGTTTTAACATGAAATTATCTCAATTTAAATTCAACCTGCCCGAGTCACTTATAGCACATTCACCAGCCGACACCCGCGACGAATCGCGTTTAATGGTCCTGCATAAAGATTCAGGCAAAATTGAGCATAAAATATTCAAAGATATCCTTGATTATTTTGACGACAAGGATGTTATGATCATTAACAATACCAAAGTATTTCCTGCACGCATGTATGGCAATAAGGAAAAAACCGGTGCTACCATCGAAGTATTTTTGCTTAGGGAATTAAACAAAGAGCTTCGTCTTTGGGATGTATTGGTTGATCCGGCCCGTAAGATACGCGTTGGCAATAAGTTATATTTTGGCGATGATGACCTGCTGATAGCCGAAGTAGTAGACAACACTACCTCACGTGGCCGTACTATCCGCTTCCTATTTGACGGGACCGATGAGGAATTCAGGCGCAATGTTGAAATATTAGGTGAAACACCGCTTCCAAAATATATCAAACGCAAAGCTACACAGGAAGATAAGGAACGTTATCAAACTATATTTGCCAAGCATGAAGGTGCTGTCGCTGCCCCTACCGCAGGTCTGCACTTTAGCCGCGAGCTGATGAAACGCCTTGAACTGAAAGGTGTTGAATTTGCAGAAGTTACTTTGCACGTTGGTCTTGGTACTTTCCGCCCTGTTGAAGTGGAAGACCTGACCAAGCACAAAATGGACTCGGAGCAGTTTATTATCGAGCAGAAACAGGCCGATATAGTAAACAGGGGTATCGAAAGAAAAAGCCGTATATGCGCAGTTGGCACAACTTCCATGCGAACTATTGAGTCGGCTGTATCTGCCGGTAAAACTTTAAAGGCAGCTAATGACTGGACCAGCAAGTTCATTTTTCCGCCGTATGATTTTAGCATAGCCAATTCAATGGTTACCAATTTTCACACGCCGGAGTCTACCTTATTGATGATGGTAAGCGCCTTTGGTGGCTATGAGCATGTAATGAATGCATACGAAGTAGCAGTGAAAGAAAAATACCGTTTCTACAGCTATGGCGATGCCATGCTGATCATCTAATGTTATACGTTTGATGTTGTACGTAATACGTTTTTTTACATTTGTCAAAACATCACGTACAACGTATTACTTACAACGTACAACATGAATAACTATGCCATTATAGTAGCAGGTGGCTCAGGCAGCAGGATGGGCTCATCTGTACCCAAGCAATTTTTGCTTCTAAATGGATTGCCGGTGCTGATGCATACCATTAATGCATTTTATAATTGCCTGTCACAGATCTATATCGTTGTAGTCCTTCCGGCTGATTCTCATCAATATTGGGACGAATTATGCACCACGCACAATTTTACTGTGCCTCACGAGTTGGTTAGTGGCGGCGAAACAAGATTTCATTCTGTTAAAAATGGCCTCGGATCAATTAACGATGATGACGCGATAATTGCCGTGCACGACGCGGTAAGACCGCTCATAACCTGTGAAATAATTGATGAATCCTATGATTGCGCAGCTAAGTACGGAAATGCCATTGTTGCCATTAAAAGCCGCGATTCCGTAAGGCAGATCAAGGATAATCGCTCAATAAGCCTGGTGAGGGACGAGATATACCTGATACAAACCCCGCAGACCTTCCAAGCAGCACAGCTAAAACAAGCTTACCAGCTACCTTACAATGATAATTTTACAGATGATGCCAGCGTGGTAGAGCAAACCGGTGTTAATATCAACCTGATTGGCGGAAGTTATCAGAACATCAAGATCACTTTCCCCGAAGATATTGCCATTGCAGAATTCCTATTGAAAAGTTCGTAGTTGATAGTTCATGGTTCATATCTAAATCATCTATAGCCAGTAATAAACTATGATCTATCAACTATGAACTATGCCCAATTATGCTCTCCTGATCACTCCTAAAAGCAAAGCAATGATCGCTATTACCAAAAGAACGTGAATAATTGAACCTGCTGAATAAGCGAAAAATCCAATTGCCCATCCTATTATCAGGATGACTGCAATAATGTAAAGTAAACCTCTCATAGTGTGAATGTTTTAATTTGATAAATGATTATTATCAATAAACTAAAACTATTCCAAAAGGTTTTTAAAATAAAAAGCCCTGTGATACAGGGCTTTTTCCTTCAAATATTTGTTCTAATATTCGTCTTCGTTAAAAAAGAAGTCATCCTTTGTAGGGTAATCAGGCCATATTTCTTCTATATTTTCATACGGCTCACCGTCATCTTCCAGTGCCTGCAGGTTCTCAATAACCTCGACAGGCGCTCCCGAACGAATAGCATAATCAATTAACTCATCTTTAGTGGCCGGCCAGGGTGCATCCTCAAGGTGTGATGCTAATTCAAGTGTCCAATACATATGTTTTTAAAGTTATTCGGTAAATTTAAATTTTGGCAAAAGTATAATATTTTTAAACTGATTATCAAATAATTTTTTCAAATTTTTAAACACGCGGCATCCATTTATTTTCAGGTATGTTATGCTCATTCCCTATCTTACGGGCTAATGTAAACAGGTAATCGCTTAGCCTGTTCAGGTATATATTCACCTTTTCATCAACCTTGCTTTCTTCGGCCAGGTGTACCGATAAGCGTTCGGCCCGCCGGCATACGCACCTCGCAATATGGCAAAATGATATGGCATTATTGCCCCCGGGTAAAATAAAATGACGTAATTCAGGCAATTCTTCGTTCATCTTGTCCATTTCCTTTTCCAGCAACTCAATATCAGCCTCGTGGAGGTCGGGGATGATCATTTTAGATTTTTCAGGGTCAGATGCCAGCGACGAACCGATGGTAAAAAGCCTGTCCTGTATTTCTTTCAGCACCTGCCCGTCATGCACGGCAATATCCTGGTCGCGTATCAGCCCGATATAAGAATTCAGTTCATCCACAGTACCATAGCTTTCAATACGCAGATGATGCTTCGGCACCCGCGTTCCGCCTATCAGGGAAGTATAACCTTTGTCGCCTGTTTTGGTATATATCTTCATTATGTTTCGAAATTCTAATGATGGACCTGTCTATCGGCAGGCAAGTTTCGAATTTATCGTTTTGATACGAATTTTAAACGTTCAGGTTCCAATTTATTATTTTGATCCGAAAAATTCCTCCCCCAGTGGACACTCAGGAGGGCTCAAACTCTTTAGCTGTTAAGAATGTTACTACCTTTGATCCGTCAATTATGATGGTGCAATTCCGTTTGGAATTAATTTTTATCCTATGAGATCCACTTTTGAATTAGCCAAACCTACCCTTATCCTTTTATCTTCTTTGCTGTTACTTAGTTTTAAATGTGGTGGTGCCAATACCAAAGTACCAGCTGCCAGCAGTATAAAGGTGAGCAGTTTCCTGAGCGAACAACAATTTAATGATTTTTTTCCGCAGCATGATAAATTTTACAGCTATGCTGCTTTTATAAAGGCCATCCGCCAAATGAGCAATATCAATGTTAAGGTGGTTAAACGAGCCGTTTCGGTTTACCAGCTTACCCGTACAGATAAAGTCACCGGGAAATCGGTAGTTGTTCGCCAGGATGAAGACTGGAACGAGGACTGGGCCAAAAAGAAACCCGATAGTTCCTATACAATAGACTATGGTAACTTTTGTACTGAAAAAGATCTGCAAACCGATAAAAAAGAATTAGCCGCATTCTTCGCCAACATTGCCCATGAAACAAGGCATGGCGAAAATGGCAAATACAATGACGGACTGATGTTTATCCATGAAAGCAATACTTCGCTGCCTTATGTTGCTGATAACGATAATTACCCCGCCGTTCCGGGTAAAAAATATTATGGTCGCGGACCCTTGCAGTTAAGCTATAATGGCAACTATGGCTATGCGTCCGATTGTATTTTTGGAGATAAAAGGGTACTGCTGAATAACCCGGAACTGGTAGAAACCGATGCCGTTACTGCATTTAAAGTGGCTATCTATTTCTGGATGACCCCGCAGACCCAAAAACCATCTGCCCATGATGTGATGATAGGCAAATGGCAGCCAAATGCCAATGACAAAGCCAAAAACCGCAAACCAGGCTTCGGTATGACCATCAATATCATCAACGGTGCGGTAGAATGTGGCCAGGGCGAAAGCATGTTCAGCATGAATGACCGTATTGGCTTTTACCAGCATTTTCTGCAAAAGCTGGGAGTTACTGACCCTAATTGCGCCTGCTCATGCGGCAACATGGCAGCGTATAAATAATTAGTGAATGAGTGATTGAGTGAATTATTAAATTTTAGCTGCAATTGAAGATTTGACAACTTTTAAAAAGTTGTCAAATCTGTACGTTTCAGACAATTTGTAAATTATACTCCTAATTTATATACTTGTGAATGGACTTTCCATTCGATACTATAGGGCTTGACACGACTGCTATTGACAGTTTCAATGAAACTTACAATGCTTTAAAAGCCAGATTCCGCATTGAGCTTACAGGGCATATTGACTTCCACCTTGAAAATTTCGAGCTATTTAAGCATTACGATGATGTCATCGTAAGAGATTCTTATGTGATTAAACAAGGCCTTAGCGATTGCTATATACTTTTCCTGGAAGTCACTTACCGGGTAGATGGTGGCCGCACAGGTTGTCATTATCGCCGGGAATATCATACGCTGGCACTGGCTTATGTAAAAAAGGATTTTGGCCGGGTGATGATCAGACCCGAAACATTAACCGACAAATTACTGGAGCTGATACACCCCATCGAGCTGGATTTTGCAGAAGACAAAGCCTTTAGCGATACTTTTTATGTGCTGGTAAACGATCATCAAAAAGCTGTGAATGCTATAGATCGTAATTTCAGAAATGTGGTGATGGATGTGCGGACAGATAATTTTGTTATAGAGGTGATCAATCACACCCTCATTATAGCCAATCACAAAGTGATAACCCCGGAAAATGCTATCCGCATGGCTGAGTTTGCAGTCAGGGCGTGCTCGAATTGCTAATAAAAGATTTTTTAGTAAACAGCGCTATCTCAAAATCACACTAATCAAGGATTAAGACTATTCTACCGCAAGCCTTCTGTCCACTTTTTGGATATTGGTATTGGCATAATCATTTTCGATCAAACCGTCGCGCATACGCACTATGCGGTGGGCATGCAGGGCGATGTCTTCTTCGTGGGTTACTAATATAATCGTATTGCCTTTGGCGTGGATATCTTCTATCAGACCCATTATTTCAATGGATGTTTTGGTGTCCAGGTTACCTGTCGGCTCATCCGCAAGGATAATGGAGGGGTCATTGATCAGTGCGCGGGCCACGGCCACACGCTGACGCTGGCCACCTGATAACTCATTGGGCTTATGATCAACACGATTACCTAAACCAACATTTTCAAGTGCAGATTTTGCACGGCCCTGTCTTGTTTCTTTATTGATGCCGGCATATATAAGCGGCAAAGCCACATTATCTAAAGCGGTATTACGCGGAAGCAGGTTAAACGTCTGAAAAACAAAGCCGATCTCGGAATTACGAACCTCTGCCAGTTCATTGTCAGTCATGTGGCTTACGTTGATACCGTTCAGGATGTATTCACCCTTAGTAGGTGTATCCAGGCAGCCTAATATATTCATCAGTGTTGATTTACCTGAACCGGACGGCCCCATCAACGCTACGAACTCACCTTTATTGATGTTTAAGGATACCGATTTAAGCGCGTGAATAGTTTCACTGCCGATCACATATTTACGCCCGATATCTTTAATAGTAATTAATGGCTCCATCCGTTTTTCTTGTTTTGACTATAAGGGCACATGAATTGTTACAGGAAAATAAAAATTCGAAATTGAACATCCGAAATTCGACATCACTTCTCTATCACCTTTGCAACCAAAAAATAATTTTCATCATGTTTTGGTGCATTTTGCAATGCTTCCTCATGGGTTATCTCCTGCTTTACCACATCCTCACGCGTTACATTTATTTCGTTGGTCATATAAACCAGCGGCTCAATACCCGAGGTATCTATCTCGTTCAGCTTGGCCATAAAACCCAGTATCTTGCTCATGTCCTCAATCATCTTCTCCTTCTCCTCCTCTGCAAGCTCCAGCCGCGCCAAATGAGCTACTTTTTCTACGGTTTCTTTATCTATGGTCATGTTCGTCCAGTTTTTCTTTGATCACCCGGTAAACCTCATCCTTCAGCAGGTCGGCATCTTCAACAGTCATGCCTGATGTTTCAATGGGTTGGTGTACAAATATATTACAAATCCCCAGTCTGCTGCCATATTCGCTGCCGCTATCCCACATTATCTTCCAGGTATCCAGCGAAGTAATGGGCAGGATCGGTATTTTCAACTCAATAGCCAGCCTGAAAGGGCCGTTCTTAAACTCCTGTAATTGGGGAGGATAATCCTTAGAGATCGTCCCCTCCGGAAATATGACTACGCTCATGCCACCTTCCAGCCGTTCACTTGTTTGTTTAAAGGCCCGGTATGACGACATTTTACTATCCCGGTTTACCGGGATATCTATCGATCTGAAAAATATACCTAATAACGGGTTATCCAGCAACTCATGTTTACCCATAAAACAAAAAGTGTTTTTCGGGATAGAGCTAACTGACATGATATCCAGGTTCGATGTATGATTGGGGCAAATAATATAGGTACGCGACCAATCTACCGGTTGCTCAAATTTTACGCTATAAAAAATACCTGATACTGTCGAGCTGAACCATGCGCACATCTTACGCAGCACATTCAGCATGGGGTAACGCGAAGGTTTACGCGAGGCAAAATAAATAAAGGGCCAAAGCACATAAAAAATAAAAGCCAGGCTGTACCGGTAAAAAGTACGATGGGCTTTCTTTAAGGCTAATTTCATCGCTTCCAAAAATAAAGAACCACTGCGATGAATTGCAAATCATCTTATAAATTTTACGTTCGATACTAACCTATTGTCCTTCAAACTTTTGCCGGATGATACGGTATACCTCATCGCGCAAATTATCCGCATCATCTACATTCAGATGCCCGGTTTCAATAGGTTGATGAACGAATATATTGCAAATGCCGGGCCTGCTTCCGTGCATTTTCCCGGTATCCCATAATATATTCCATGTATTCAACGAGGTTACAGGTACTATTGGCACTTTAGCTTCAATAGCCAGCCTAAAAGGGCCATTCTTGAATTCCTGCACCTTTGGCGGATAATCTTCAGCTATACCGCCCTCCGGGAATATGATCATGGTGATGCCACTTTCCAGTTTTTCCATTGCTTTTTTAAATGCCCGGTAAGACGACATTTTACTGTCGCGGTTAACCGGTACATCTACCGTCCTGAAAAACAACCTGGTTACAATACCTTCGCTTAACTCATCCTTCCCCATAAAACTATAATTGCCTTTTACCAGTAAGCACATAGCCGAAATGTCAAGATTAGAAGTATGATTTGAGCAAATGATGCAGGTTTTTGTACGGTCAAACGGCACCTCATAAGTAAAACGGTAAAAAACGCCTGCGAATGCCGAACTCAGAAAACCCCAGAGACGGCGCAGCTTATTCATATATTTATAATTAGCCGGATTGCGGGAAAAGAGGTACAGTAATGGGTAAAGCAGGAAATAGAAAAAAGCCACACTGATCACGTAAAGATAATTGTGCGCTTTCTTCAATATCAATTTCATCGGTACCAAAAATATAAAAATTCCTTACTTTCGCCCCCATGGAAACTGTTGTTAGTGGTATACGTTCCACAGGGAAACTACATTTAGGAAATTATTACGGGGCTATTCAAAACTTCGTAAAAATGCAGCATGAATATAATTGTTACTTTTTTATTGCCGATCTGCACTCGCTGACTACCCACCCTACCCCTTCCGACCTGCATGGCAATGTAAAACAGGTGCTGGTGGAATACTTAGCTGCCGGTATTGATCCTGAAAAGGCAACCATCTACATGCAATCTGACGTGCCCGAAACAGCTGAGTTATATTTATACTTAAATATGAACGCCTATGTGGGCGAACTGGAACGCAGCACATCCTTTAAAGATAAAATACGTGCTCATCCGGATAATGTAAACGCAGGTTTATTAACGTACCCTGTGCTGATGGCCGCTGACATCATATTACATAGGGCTACCAAAGTGCCTGTCGGCAAAGACCAGGAACAACATCTTGAAATGTCCCGCACGTTTGCCAATCGTTTTAACCGTTTGTATAACCGTGATTATTTTCCTGAACCTTATGCTTTCAATTTCAGCGATAACCTGGTAAGAGTACCGGGGCTTGATGGTAAAGGGAAAATGAGTAAATCTGAAAATGAAAATAGTGCTGTTTATTTATCTGATTCTCCTGAGATTATCCGCAAAAAAGTATTAAAAGCGGTAACTGATAGCGGCCCTACGGCTGAGAACCAGGAAAAACCTGTGGAGATACAAAACCTGTTCGACCTGATGAAAGTAGTTTCGTCTGCAGATACCTACGAACATTTCGACCTGCTTTATAATACCTGCCAGATACGTTATGGCGACCTGAAAAAACAACTGGCAGAGGATATAATAGTGGCCCTTACACCTATCCGCCAAAAAATAAATGACATTAACCAGGATTCAGCTTACCTGCGCCAGGTTGCCCGACACGGAGCTATTAAAGCACGTGAAAGCGCCTCAAAAACTATCAGGGAAGTAAGAGAAATTATTGGCTTCAGAAGTTTCTGATTGGTTAATGGATCATAGTTCATTGTTCATGGTAATGCCTGTTTTTATTAATAATAGGTTAAATAGCTATGATCTATGAACCATCAACTATGAACTACACCAAGAACTAAATTTGATTGATTGTTGGTAGTTCATTGTTCATGCTGTATATTAGTCGGGCATAGTTAATTATGGTTTGTATTCCGATAAGGGTATAAACTATCAACCATAAACCATTTGAACCAGGAGAAAACGCATGCACATAGCTATTGTTGGAAATATCGGCGCCGGGAAAACTACGCTTACCGAATTACTTGCCAAAAATTATGGCTTTGAGCCAATTTATGAAGCTGTAGACAATAACCCATACCTGGAAGATTTTTACAGCGACATGAAACGCTGGAGTTTTAACCTCCAGATCTATTTCCTGAATAGCCGTTTCAGGCAGATCGTGGATATTCAAAAGGGCACAAAAAATATCATACAGGATCGTACCATTTATGAAGATGCCTACATTTTTGCCGAGAACCTGCACGATATGGGCCTGATGACCACCCGCGACTACGAAAATTACAAAGCGATATTTGAAAACATAACTGCTTTTATCAGGCCCCCTGATCTGTTGATCTATTTAAAAGCTTCTGTACCCACGCTGGTAAATAATATTCAACGCCGCGGCAGGGAATATGAGATAGGCATCCGGTTAGATTACCTGTCAAAGCTGAACGAAAAATACCAGAAATGGATCAACAACTACCGGCTGGGTAAACTGTTGATACTGGATAAAGACAAACTCGATTTCGCCAACAACACCGAAGACATGGCTACCATTGTAGAGATGATCGAACGGGAGTTGCACGGATTGTTTTAGGTTGGACGTTTTGCGTAATACGTTTTACGTTAATACCTGTAACCTTCGCCCTTGTTAGTGTTGTCACCAACAAGTACCGTTAATATTATTATATACAGTAATATAAGTAATCAGAGGTTTGTTGGTGACAACACCAACAAAGGCAGGAGAAAACATCAATAAAAATCGTAATTCGTAAATCTAAAATCGTAAATGAAAATTCTCGGTATCATCCCCGCCCGCTACGCCTCTACCCGTTTTCCGGGCAAGCCATTGGTGGATATTGCCGGGAAGAGCATGATACAGCGGGTTTATGAGCAGGCAAAAAAATGTGCTGGTCTGTCGGAAGTGATAGTAGCCACAGATGATAACCGGATATTTGACCACGTAGCCAGGTTTGGCGGTGTGGCAGTGATGACCTCATCAGCACATCAAAGCGGCACCGACCGCTGTGCCGAAGTGGCCCAGAAACATCCTGATTACGAAGTGATCATCAATATACAGGGCGATGAACCGTTTATCGATCCGGAGCAGATCAGTAAACTCATTAGTTGTTTTAATGATGCCGGAACCCAGATCGCAACGCTGATCAAAAAAGTACAAACAGAACAGGAACTGCACAATATCAATTCACCCAAAGTCATCATTAATAAACACTCCGAAGCTATTTACTTCTCACGATCCCCCCTGCCGCACATCCGCGGACAGGAGCCTGAAAACTGGCTGCAGCATTTTACTTATTTTAAGCACATCGGCATTTATGGTTATCGGGCTGATATTTTGCAGCAGATCACCAAATTGCCTGTATCCCCATTAGAAAAAGCCGAAAGCCTGGAGCAACTACGCTGGATAGAAAACGGCTACAAGATCAAAGTAGCTGAAACGGAATTAGAAACTTATGCGATTGATACGCCGGAAGATTTAGAGAAGTTATTATCTTTATAGCTACTAAGTAACCTTGTCATGAAGCAATTTATATTACACATCCTTTGCATTGGTACTGTTCTTATATGTAATTTATCGGCGAAGGCTCAGAAAAGTGATTATGTGATAACTGACCACGGCGACACCATTAAATGCCATATCGAAGATTCTGGCAGACCAAAATATAAAACATCCAACGCCGTTAAAGCAGATTATATTAAGATTTCTGCCGATAATGTACAAGAATACTATATTGCGCGTAAAAAAAGCTTTTACCGAAGAGTTTACATCGATAAATCCAATGCCAGGGTTCGATTCTTAAAAATCATTGAAAGAGGCCCGATAAGCATATACCTGCAGGTCGAAAATCATCCCAATTTAACTTGGAACTCACAATTTGATGAATGGTATATCGGTAAAAATTCGGACACAGTGAAAATGTTGAAATCATCTGGTGTGGCTATCTTTACAAAATCCGAAAAAAAAATTAAGAAAGAACTTGCTGAGTTGTTAAAAGATAAAAAAGAAGTATACGATAAATTTATTACAGATGGGAAATCGGATTTTGACGATATCCAAAATATTGTACACCTATACAATACTGACGAAGAGCTATCTAAAAAATAGTATTAAATGGCTTTTCAAGAACTTAACCTTCTCCACATCACAACACCTTTTCAACATTTGTGATTTACCCCGTCAAAGTCTGAATTTTTTCTTACTTTTGTATCCCGTACACAAACAATTTGCGCAGGTATAAAACCTGTGCCAAATACAACTGATCCATCATGACTAAATACATCTTTGTTACGGGCGGCGTGACCTCGTCGTTAGGGAAAGGCATTATTTCTGCCTCACTGGCAAAACTTCTCCAATCGCGCGGATACCGCGTAACGATACAAAAGTTCGACCCTTACATCAACATCGATCCCGGAACACTGAACCCCTATGAGCATGGTGAATGCTATGTAACCGAAGACGGTGCTGAAACAGATCTGGATCTGGGTCATTATGAGCGTTTTTTAAATACGCCAACGTCACAGGCTAATAATATTACTACCGGTCGCATTTATCAAAATGTGATCAATATGGAACGTGAGGGTGCTTTTTTAGGTAAAACCGTACAGGTAGTGCCGCATATTACTGACGAAATAAAAAGAAATATACGCCTGCTGGGCGAAAGCGGTAACTATGATATTGTGATCACCGAATTAGGCGGAACAGTGGGTGATATTGAGTCGCTGCCCTATATTGAAGCGGTGCGCCAGTTCAGATGGGAAATAGGATCAGGGAATTCCCTGGTGATTCATTTAACGCTGATCCCTTTCCTTGCTGCGGCAGGTGAGTTAAAGACCAAGCCTACCCAGCACTCGGTTAAAATGCTGTTAGAATATGGTATTCAGCCGGATATCCTGGTTTGCCGCACCGAGCATCATATCAATACCGAGATCCGCAAAAAGATCGCGCTTTTCTGTAATGTGAATATCAATGCCGTTGTCGAGTCTATTGATGCTTCCACAATTTATGATGTACCGTTGTTGATGCTGAAAGAACAGTTGGATAAAACTGTATTAACCAAATTAAAACTTTCGCATAAAAATGAACCGGACCTGGAAAGCTGGAAAGATTTCCTGGGTCGTTTAAAAAACCCAACTTCAGAGGTGCGCATAGGCCTGGTAGGTAAATATGTCGAGCTTCCTGATGCTTATAAATCGATCACCGAATCATTTATCCATGCCGGTTCAAAAAATGAATGTAAGGTACGTGTGGAATATATTCCGTCTGAACATTTAACGCCGGAGAATGCGGTTGAGCGCTTAAAGGACCTTCATGGTGTATTGGTTGCGCCGGGCTTTGGCGAACGTGGTTTTGAGGGGAAAATTGAGGCTATCCGTTATGTACGCGAAAATAATATCCCATTCTTTGGCATATGTTTGGGTATGCAATGCGCTGTTGTTGAATTTGGCCGTAATGTGCTTGGATTAAAAAATGCAGGCAGCACCGAAATGAACGAGCATACCCCTCACCCGGTGATCGCGATGATGGAGGAACAGAAAAAGATCAAAAACAAAGGTGGTACCATGCGATTGGGTGCTTATCCATGCGATATTAAGAAAGGTTCAAAGGCCGCAGCTATTTATGGCAAAACACATATATCTGAGCGTCACCGCCATCGTTACGAGTTCAACAATAAATACCTGAAACAATATGAAGATGGCGGATTAATCCCCTCAGGCATCAACCCTGATAATGGCTTGGTAGAGATAGTGGAGCTGAAAAATCACCCGTTTTTTGTTGGCGGACAATTTCACCCGGAATTAAAATCAACAGTTGCAAATCCTCACCCACTTTTTGTTAACTTTGTCGCCGCTTCGCTGGCATACGCCCGCAAGAAGTAATTAAAGTACGATAAAGATAAAATGGATAAGAATACATACACAGGGTTTTTCCTGATAGTTTTAATAATGCTGGGATCTTATTTCTTGCTAAGACCCTCAGATGCCGAACTTAAAAAAGAAAAATTAGTACAAGACTCTATAAAACGAGCTGCTACAGCAAAAGCAACTGCAGCCCCTGTAAAAACCGACACAGTAAAGAAAACAGTAGCAACTGTTGCTGACTCTGCTCTCTTAAAAACCCCTTTTGGTGCCGCTACCATTGGCAGCGAGAAATTTGTCACACTCGAAAATAAGGACCTCATTGTAAAACTGAGCACTCATGGCGGCCGGGTTTACTCAGTTGAGCTAAAAAATTATAAAACTTTTGATAAAAAGCCGCTTATCCTTTTTGAAGGCAACAATAACCATTTTGGTTTAAATTTTACAGCTGGTAACAATAGCATTAATACCGATAAGCTGTATTTTACCCCAAGTGTGAGCGAATTGCAAGTGGCCGAAAAAGATTCGGGATCAGTTACCATGCGTTTAAACTACAGCCCTACGCAATATATAGATTACATATATTCATTAAATGGCACGGGCTTTAAAGTGGGATTGACTATAAAACCAATTGGGCTCGACCAGGTAATAGCCAACACCAGCACCATTAATGTTAACTGGGCGGCAAATATGCAACGTCAGGAAAAAGATATCGTAGAAGAGCGCCGCTATTCGACTGTTTATTATATTAATACCGATAACTCTGTTGACTATCTGAGTGCAGGCAAAGACGATCATGCAACCATAAGCGACAAAAAATTGCAATGGGTATCGTTCCAGGCTCATTTTTTCTCTGGAGTTCTTATTGCGAAAGATGGATTTGATAAATCGAATCTATCGGTAATTACGGATGTTACCGACACTACCCACAGTAAACAAATGAGTGCCAGCCTTTCCTTAGCTAAGGATAATACTGGTGCCTTCCCTATGTTATTTTATTTTGGCCCCAATAAGTACGGCATCTTAAAAGCCCAGGGTTACGACCTGCAAAAGCAGGTTTATATGGGTTGGGCAATTTTTGCATGGATTAACAGGTTTGCAGTTCTGCCTGTGTTTAACTTACTGGTAAAATTTACCACCAACTACGGGCTTATTATCTTAGGTTTAACGCTGATATTAAAGATCGTTTTATCGCCACTTACTTATAAATCATACCTCTCTATGGCTAAAATGCGTGTATTGAAGCCTGAAATGGACGAGATCAAAGCCAAGGTTGGTGACTCAAACCCTACTTTATTACAGCAGGAGTATTTAAAATTATATAAAAAGGCTGGTGTTAATCCTTTAGGCGGATGTTTGCCTTTAGTGATACAAATGCCTATCGTGTTTGCCTTCTTCCGCTTTTTTCCTAGTCTTTTTGAATTAAGAGGACAAAGTTTTCTATGGATGCACGATTTGTCTACCTATGATACAGTGATTTCATTCTCTGCCAATATTCCCTTCCTTGGCAATCACATCAGTTTAATGTGTTTGCTGATGACCGCCTCCACATTGATCTATACCTATTTTAACAACCAGATATCAGGAGCAACGGGGCAGATGAAGTATATCGGGTATATCACCCCTATTATTTTCCTGGGTGCGCTGAACAGTTATCCTGCCGGTTTGAACTACTATTATTTCCTGGCCAATATGCTCACTTTCGGACAGCAATACCTGATCCGCTTAATGGTAGATGATAAAAAGATCCATGCGCAGATACAGGAGAATAAAAAGAAGCCCGAGGAAAAGAAAAAGAAATCAGGCTTCGCCTCAAAAATGGAAGATATGATGCGCCAGCAGCAGCAGGTGCAGGCTAAGAAGGGGAAATAGAGATTAGAGACTTGTTAATCAGAGATTAGTTAACTTTTGTAAAATGCCCTGATATAATTCAGGGCATTTTTAATTTTGAAAAAAATCAAACTAATCTTCAATCTCTGGTCAGCAAATCGCTAAATTTGAAACATGTATGCGATTGTTGATATTGAGACTACCGGGGGGCACGCCAACGCTAATGGCATTACAGAAGTTGCTATTTGCATACATGATGGTAAAAAGGTAACGCAACGATACAGCACACTGGTTAACCCGGGCAGGGATATCCCTGTTTACATACAAGCGCTCACAGGTATTACCAACCAAATGGTACAGGATGCTCCTCCTTTTGAGGATGTAGCGGCTGATATCTACCATCTACTACATGGCAAAATATTTGTCGCTCATAATGTCAATTTCGACTTTTCATTTATACGCTATCATTTAGCCGCCTCCGGTTATGATCTGCAAAGCAATAAATTATGTACCGTAAGGCTTGGACGAAAAATATTACCGGGTATGCCGTCCTACAGTCTGGGTAAACTTTGCAGGCACCTGGGTATAGAAAATGAAAGCCGGCACCGTGCCATGGGTGATGCGGAAGCAACCGCCACTTTATTTTCTATCCTGCTGCAGAATGATAGCGGCAATCATATTTGGGATGCACTTAAACAACGGTCGAGAGAGCAGGTGTTGCCTGCTAATCTCCCTAAAGAAGACATTGACCAATTACCCTATACACCCGGCGTATATTATTTTCACAACGAAAAAGGCAAAGTGATCTATGTAGGCAAAGCCCGGAATATTAAAAAACGAGTATGCAGCCATTTTTCAGGTAACAACCCCGGCTCACAGCGGCAGGAGTTTCTGCGGAATATTCATCACGTAAGTTATCAAAGCTGTGGCACCGAGCTGATCGCCTTTGTATTGGAAGCCATTGAGATCAAACGGCTTTGGCCAAAATATAACCGGTCGTTAAAACGATTTGAACACGCTTTTGGCTTGTATGCTTTTGAAGATCAAAATGGCTATCTGAGATTGGCAGTCGACAAGCGCCGTAAACTGACCAAACCGCTTTATACCTGCAACTCATTGTTAGACGGGCGAAACCTGCTTAACAAATTGATAGAAGAATTTGAACTATGCCCTAAATTGTGCTTCATACAAACTAACAACGAACCCTGCACAGGAGTTAAGCAGCATATATGCGCCTGTGAAGGCATTGAAAGTACTGCAGATTATAACCGCAAGGTTAACCTGGCAATTGATGAATTAAAAGAAACACTCCCTACCTTTGCAATCCGCGACGAAGGCCGGAAAACCGATGAGCACAGTTGCATCCTGATAGAAAAAGGCCAATTTTATGGCATGGGCTATATTTCCCATTATTTTGATGCCGATAACCTGGAGCAGCTAAAAAACTATCTTACCCCCTACCCTGGGAATGACTATATCCGGAACATGGTATCCAACTATGCAATCAGGTATCCCGAGCGGACGATGGTGTTTGGATGATTAGTTTTTATTGATCGTTTTGTACAAGTCTTTTAAATCACCTGATTTTAGATTCGGGATCGACATTGATTTATCATACCGTGAGTATATAATTTCTCCGGTTATCGAATTGACTACCACTATTAATTTGCTCGTACTGTTTCGCACAAATAATAAATAATAAAATGGCTCCTTGGCAGCCATGATCTTTTCTCCCAAATCTTTATCAGAAATCGATTGATAGTTGAATTTATAGTCCTCGAAAACATCTTTAATGTCTACTGTTTTTCCTACCTTAACAAAAGTTCCCATCTTATTAAGATTATCTTCAGGACAATATAACGTTTGTCCTTTAAGTAACTTCAATTGCGAATAGTCTGTAATATCATCCTGAGAGTCTATTTTTTTGCTTGTTTTTAAATCAAAAGCTAACAACTGTAGATAGTTTTTTAGTATTCCGGGATTCCAATGATAGATATGGCCTCTTGCATCAAAATCAAAGCCAAAATCCTTATCAGCAAAATAACCGTGTAATATGGTTTCTACATCGGCTGATAACAAAATATGAGCCATTGGATCTTCATGCCCCACTTTAAATTTTTTATCTTTTAAAGCTTTTTCTGTTGGTAACCATAAATTAAGATATATAAACATAGCTGAACCACCATAGCTTCCAGTCACTCGTAATGTTTCCAAACTAAAATAAGTATCTCCTGCAATTAAATTTCCCGGAAGGTCATTTGCCGAGATAAAGTCAACACCCTTGGTTAAGGTCCAATAACTTTTGAAAACAGATAAAAATTCAGATGAAGTAGGGAAATGTATATCACTTACAACTACGTGGGTATGCCCATTCTGAATTTTTTCAAGTACACCTTTCTCTAGTACTTGTACCTGGGCATGTGCTGCAATACCAGAACACGCCACTAACAATAAAACAAAATAAAGCTTACAAATTATTTTCATGATAAAGGATTAGCTATAAATTTAGGTTATAAAATGATCTATATAATTCCGGCTATCTCTGATTCACATTGGCTGCTGAATTTTAGTGCTTCACATTTGCTTACCTTCGCAAAATCTTTACCATTTGAAGCATAAATGATAGCCGTTGAACTGTTTACGATCAACCCCAAATTTTTGTTTGACTATATCTGTTGATTAATCTACAAAGGTGAATTAGTGCACGCATAAGATATCCGGAACGGACGATGGTATTTGGGGATCAAGGAAAGCTTGCGAAGCTTTCAAAACCAAGCTAAGTTTATTAAAATCAGATTATCCCTGCCTTTTCCAGTTCCATCTGCATTTGCTGCTGCACTTTTGAGGCCTCCGCCCTTGCTGCTTCGGCAAAATCTTCGCCATTTGACGCATAAATGATCGCTCTTGAACTATTTACGATCAGTCCGCAATCTTTATTCATTCCATATTGGCATACCTCCTGCAAATTACCGCCCTGTGCTCCTACACCAGGCACCAGCAGAAAATGATCAGGCGCTATTTTACGTATATCAGTAAATTCAGTGCTTTTGGTTGCCCCTACTACATACATAATACGGTCGGCACCGGCCCAGGTATTGGCCTTTTTAATAACTGCTTCATAAAGCAAACCGTTATCAGTATTTAAATATTGAAAATCCTTGCTTCCCACAGAAGAAGTTAGCGCCAGTACAATTACCCACTTCCCTTGATAAGCCAGGTACGGTGTAACCGCGTCATTGCCCATATAAGCCGAAATCGTTATCGAATCAAAACTCATCCCCGCGGAGGCTTTATCAAAAAAGGTTTTGGCATACATGTCCGAAGTGTTCCCGATATCACCCCGTTTAGCATCTATAATACTCAAACAATCCTTTGGTAAATATTTGCTGGTAGCTATTAAACTTTGCAAACCTTTAACCCCATCCTTTTCGTAGAATGCAGCATTGGGTTTATAAGCAATGCAAAGATCGTGCGTGGCATCAATAATGCGTTTGTTAAACTCAAAAACAGGGTCGGGATATTGTTTTAAAAAGACCGGTATCTTATTAATGTCCGTATCCAGGCCTACACATAAAAATGACTTTTTTTGTTTGATTTGCTGTATGAGTTGCTGGCGGGATATCATGGGCTTGATTTAGCTTTTTATCGGATGCGCAAAAAAACTAAAAAATAACCTAAGTGTTTGTCTGTTAAAACATATTTTTTCAAAATTTTGAATTATTAAATTAATTGAGTAAAATTGCAGTGTTATCCTTTGAATTTTTCTTGCACTAAAGAAACAATTTAAAAATCCACTTTATATACTAATTTTTAGATGTTGCGGTAAGCAAAATTGCAAGATAATTTCTCTCAAATAAAATATTCCTTTTGAACTATTATTTATATCATGTTTGATACAACCGAATTGAACGACAAACTCGTTTCTGAGTTGCGCGAAATGGCAAAAACTTTAGGTATTGCAGAAGCTGATGAGCTTAGAAAACCACAGCTAATCAGCAAGATTGTTGAGCAAAACCAACTGATCGAGGCTGCTCGCGCACAACAGAACGCAGTCGAAAATAACTATTCCCAAATTAATGCGGCACCGGCTCCGGCTGCTGCTGAAAACGGCGAAAGAACCCGTAAAAGAACACGCACAGTAAAAACAAACAGCAACGAACCCCGTGTAGAGGTTCCGTTAGACGATACCAACCTTTTTGACCTGCAGGATGACGAACCCCAGCAGGAAGATACAGAAAACACAACAGAAGTAAGTAAACCCGAGGCTGCTGAAGTATCGGGCGAGCAAAGTGATGAGTCTGTTGTAAGGGCCGAAGCACCAGCAACTGAAAGCCGTCCTCAGAAATTTGAGCGCCGCAATCCTAACCAGCAGCAAAAAAACCAGGAGCCTGCAATCAACCTTGATTTCGATAACGTGATTGTCAACGAAGGTGTATTGGAAATTATGCCTGATGGTTATGGCTTTTTACGCTCGTCAGATTATAACTACCTTACTTCTCCCGACGATATTTATGTATCGCAGTCACAAATAAAATTATTCGGCCTTAAAACCGGCGATACCGTACGTGGAAGCATACGCCCTCCAAAAGAAGGTGAAAAATATTTCCCTTTGGTAAGGGTTGAAGCGATCAATGGCCGCATCCCTGCTGAGGTTCGTGACCGCGTTCCATTTGATCACTTAACGCCGCTTTTCCCGTCTGAAAGATTAGGTTTATTCACAGATATGGGTAACTATTCAACGCGCATTATGGACCTGTTCTCACCAATCGGTAAAGGACAGCGCGGTTTGATCGTGGCTCAGCCAAAAACGGGTAAAACCATGTTGTTAAAGGATGTGGCCAATGCCATCGCCAAAAATCATCCCGAAGTTTACCTGATCATCCTGTTAATAGATGAGCGGCCTGAAGAAGTAACCGATATGGCTCGTAGCGTACGTGCAGAAGTGGTATCATCAACCTTTGATGAACCTGCTGAACGCCATGTAAAAATTGCCAATATTGTTTTAGAAAAAGCTAAACGTATGGTAGAGTGCGGTCATGATGTAGTGATCTTATTAGATTCCATCACCCGTTTGGCCCGTGCCTATAACACCGTTGCACCAGCATCCGGTAAAATATTATCCGGCGGTGTTGATGCCAATGCATTACACAAGCCTAAGCGTTTCTTTGGTGCCGCGCGTAATATCGAAGATGGCGGTTCATTAACCATTATTGCCACAGCGTTAACAGAAACCGGTTCTAAAATGGACGAAGTAATCTTTGAAGAATTTAAAGGTACTGGTAACATGGAATTACAGCTCGACCGTAAGCTATCCAACAAACGTATATTCCCGGCCATTGATATTACTGCATCAAGCACACGCCGCGATGACCTGCTGCTTGACCGTGATACCTTACAACGCGTGTGGATATTGCGTAATCATTTGGCGGATATGAACTCGCAGGAAGCAATGGAATTTTTGCAAAGCCAGATAAAAGGCACAAAAACTAACGAAGAGTTCTTAATCTCGATGAATTCTTAATATTTTTGGGGTCATGATTTGTAAATTTGCTTATAAATCATGACCCAATTAATAATCCATGCATACCTTCACCCCCGAAATGAAGAAACGCGTAAGTAAACATGTCCCGAATGCGATAACATGTGCTAACCTGTTTAGCGGTTGTATAGGGATTGTTTTTGCGTTCCAGGAGAACCTGATCTTTGCGGCTTATGCCCTTTTCCTCGCCGCTATCTTTGATTTTTTTGACGGTTTCGCATCGCGCGTACTTCAATCTTTTTCGGGTATCGGGAAAGACCTGGATTCGCTGGCTGATATGGTAAGCTTTGGTGTATTGCCGGCAGCCATCATGTACGAATTGTTTTTACAAACGCCCCAAATCCCAAAGGTGAGCTCATGGTTAAACTTTATCGCGTTTTTGATCGCAGTATTTTCAATGCTCAGGCTGGCCAAGTTTAATAATGATACCAGGCAGGCGGAAAATTTTATAGGCTTACCAACACCTGCAAATGCCATTCTGATAGCGTCGCTTCCATTTATTCTTGAACGTCATCCAGATTATTCAAGATATATTTTAAACCCGTATGGCCTGGCTGCTTTTGTAGTGGTAATGTGTATGCTATTGGTGATCGAGATACCGATGATGTCATTGAAATTCAAGAACACCGATTTTAACAAAAACATTTACCGCTATTTACTGCTGCTGTTCTCCGCAATATTGATACTATTTTTTAAATTTGCCGCAGTTCCGGTGATCATTGTAATGTATATCGCCTTATCTATTATTCAATTTAAATTCTCTAATGGCACCATTGTGAGCAGCCATCAAAAAAACAAATAATTATAATGACAAAGTTTCAAGCCGAAATAGACGTAATGCCCAAAAAAGAAATACTTGACCCACAGGGAAAGGCAGTGACCGGAAGTATGAAAAATCTTGGACTTACCGAAATACACAATGTGCGTATAGGTAAACATATTTCGCTCGAAATTGAGGCAGACAATGAAGAGATAGCAAATGCCAAGGTTGAGCAGGCGTGCAAAAACCTGTTAGCCAACCTTATTATGGAAAGCTATAGCTTTAAAATTCAAAAAGTTTAAAGTTCAGCTGCTTTTTCAGCTTTAATACGGATAAGGGACTGCATATTATTCTCAATAATTTCCTTAACCTGGTAAAATTTACCTGCTATTGCTGCCGGTTCCTGGCCGCCCGCTTTACAAAGCAGTTCAATTTCCTGCAGCAACTCCTGCGAGATCAGCATACCGAAAAAGCCCATCGATGGTTTTAGCTTGTGTGCAGCGGCGGCTGCGGTTGGCCAATCCTGGCTTTTTATTGCACCATCTACATCCCGTAAGGATTCAGGTGCCTGTTGCAAAAGCATATCGATGGATTCTATTACAAACTCATTACTGCCGTCAGCAATTTCGTATAGGAATGAAAGATCAAGATCTGGGGTACTCGGGCTATCGGGCATGTATAAGTTAATAAATGGTATAGTTGTAAATCAAAATTATAACTTTTTTACGATCAAGTTATTTTTAAGTTCGCTTTTAAGGTCAAAAATTGTTTTGTGAAGTAAAGGATGAACAAGATCGGGGGCTATTTCGTTCAGTGGCGCTAAAGTAAACATACGGTTATGCAACTCGGGGTGAGGTATAGTAAGCCCGGGCCCGGCAATAATATCCGGTCCGTAAAATAAGATATCGATATCAATAGTTCTCGAACCCCACTTTTCCTCTCTTTTTCGTCCTAACACATTTTCTATATGCAGTATTTTCTGAAGCACCATTTGAGGCGATAGCCCTGTTTTCAGTTGTATAACCTGGTTTAAATAATTTGGAGCATCAGTTTTTCCCCATGATTGGGTTTCATATACCGACGATTTTTTTTCAATTGGGGCGATATCGGTTTCAATACGCTCAATAGCCTGCTGCAAAAGCAATTGCCTGTCGCCTAAGTTGCTGCCTAACAGTAAAAAAACATCAATCATTGTTGTAACAAATATTATGCATAACGCTCTTAATATTATATGTATCGAATTGCTAAGTTTGCATAGATAAAAGATTTATAATATTTAATGAAACAATTCTTCAAATTTGTTTTCGCCAC
>JBEHXM010000036.1:0-39705 GCA_048498695.1 Bacteroidota bacterium | reverse complement strand
GCCCTGGCTTTGCTCACCATGATCTTATGGATGATGCGGATACTGGCCATTGACACCGGGCTGCAAACCTACCTTCCTCATTGGGACCGGTTGCCTATGCAATTTTTGCTGGCTTTAGGTCCGCTGATCTATTTTTATGTGTTGAAGATCACACGACCCGAATATAAATTCAGATGGAGTGACTTATTACATTTCAGTCCTATGTTGTTGGAACAGGTTGCCCTGGCAATAGAAATTAAAGAAAGCATCAGGACGGGAGAAGCTACCTATGCTACTACTGCCTTTCAATTGCTGAACCCCTTATTGCAGTTACTGATATTTATTTCAATAATCACCTATCTTTATTATTCTTATAAGCTCATCAACAATTTTTACAGGCGGTTGCAGCCTGTTATGATGGACCGCTCCCGCCTGGAATTCCGTTGGCTACGGCGCTTACTGGCAGCAACCGCATTGCTTTGGGTATTATGGATAGCTTATGCTGTCGTAGATTATTTTGGATACCGTAACCAATTGGGAATCCACGTTTATTATCCTTTTTATATCTTTTTCGTCGTAATAATTATATGGACAGCCATGGCAGCGTTCATACGGCCGCAAGCCGGAATACCGGTCAGGCAGTCTTTGTCCCTCAAATCATCGCCACCTACTGAATTAAGAGGAAAAGGTGCCTGGCTCAAACGGGCAATGGAGGCAAACCTGTATCACCAGGACCCGGAACTAAGCCTGAGTTCACTTGCTGAACAGCTTGCCATACACCCGCATGAATTGTCGCGCATCATTAATTTAGTGCTGAAGAAAAATTTCAACGACTTTATTAATGAATACCGTGTAAAAGATGTTGTAGCGAAAATGCAGGACCCGGCCTATGACCGGATCACCCTGCTGGGTATGGCCTACGATGCCGGGTTTAATTCCAAGGCCACTTTCATCCGTGCGTTCAAACAATTAACGGGAAAAAATCCGGCAGTTTATAAGCGCGAACTTGAAAAAGAGGTTTCAACTTATCATTTGCAACCTCATTCTAATCCGAGACAGATAATTTTAGTTCCTGAAGTACCTAAATGGTCTTCTGAACAATTAAATTATAACTATATGTTTCGCAATTATTTAAAGATCGCCTTTCGGAGTTTTTGGAAGCACAAGGTATTTACCCTGATCAATATTATAGGTCTTTCGATAGGGATCAGCGCATCGCTGGTTATCTATTTGATCGTTCATTATGATTTCACGTTCGATAAATTTCATCAGGACGGCGACCGCATTTATCGTGTGGTGAGCAATTTTAAATTCCAGGGTAATATGAGCCATAGCTATGGCGTTACCACTCCAATGGCAGCGGGAATAAAAAACAATATTACCGGTGTCGAAATAATCGCGCCCTTGTATACATTGGCCCCTGATGTAATGGTTACAGGCAAGCATAATGAGCCCGTAAAGTTGAAAGCCCAGGACCACATCACCCTGGCCGATCAGAATTATTTTAAGCTCATCCACTATACATGGTTGGCCGGTTCATCCACTACCGCATTAAACGAGCCTTACCATGTAGTTCTCACTTCTGAGAGGGCGAAGGTATATTTCCCTACGCTTACCTATGAACAGATGCTCGGTAAAACGGTAACCTATGATACCTTAAAAACAGTAGTATCAGGCATTGTTGAAACGCTAAAAGAAAATACCGACTTTTCGTGCCACGACTTTATCTCTTACAGTTCAGCCAGACCCAAAACCAGGCTTGGTATGGACCTTCAGCTTGAATCATGGGGAAGCACCAACTCGGCTTCTGAAGTTTTTATCAAGCTATATCCAAATATTTCCTCAGCCAAAATACAGGCGCAGATAAATGCGATGTACAAAAAGAAGAATCCGCAAACTGCTGAACAATTAAAAACCTCGAGCGATCAGAGCTATTCCGTTCAACCATTAAGCGATATTCATTTTAACCAGGACTACGGCACATTTGATTTCAGCGGACCGGCCAGCAAAAGCAGGTCGTACATGCTGCTGGCAATTGCCGGTTTCCTGTTGTTGCTGGGCTGCATCAATTTCATCAACCTGACCACAGCACAGGCTACCCAGCGGGCAAAAGAGATCGGTATCCGCAAAACCATGGGCAGCACCCGCACCCAATTGATCATACAATTCCTGAGCGAAACATTCCTCATTACACTTTTTGCGGTGATCATTTCAATCGCTTTAGCGCCGCTGATCCTGAAGCTGTTTGCTGATTTTGTTGCGCCCGGTGTTAAGGCCAATTACCTGCATCAGCCCGGTATTTTCGTTTTCCTTTTGGGGCTGATAGTTGTGGTAGGTATTTTATCCGGTTTTTATCCTGCGCTCCTGTTGTCGGGTTATAAGCCTGTACTGGTGCTCAAAAACCAGGCGCAAAGCAACAGTCACAAAACCCGGAATGCCTGGCTGCGCAAGTCGCTCACAGTATCGCAGTTCGTAATCGCACAGTTTTTCATCATGGCTACCCTGCTGGTGAGCAAGCAGATCTATTACGCTTTACATAAGGACCTTGGCTTTAAAAAGGATGCTATTATTTATGCCGATACTCCATACAAAATTCGTAAAGCAGCAACTAACAGGGTGCTGGCAGAGAAGTTGCGGTTGTTGCCCGGTGTCGAAATGGTTAGCCTGGGTTATGCACCACCGTCTTCCGGATCGACCAACTCTACAACATCGATCTACAACGATGGAAAAAAGGAGATTACCACGCCGGTTGAGATGAAATTTGCCGATGAAAACTACATCAAATTGTATCATATCAAAATATTAGCGGGCCGGAATATTATGCCCAGTGATACATCGAGAGGTTTAATGATTAATGAAAAGTACGCCCGGATAATTGGTTTTACCAACCCTAAGGATGCTGTTGGGAAAACGCTTGGTAAACTGAATAGTTCAAAAAGCATGACCATTGTTGGGGTCGTTGGCGACTTTTATACCCATTCGCTCCAATCCCCTATAAGTCCCTTAGTCATTCTGGCACCAGGTGATAACGCTGATTTCAACGGCAATATTCATATCGCCCTGAAACCTGAAACTCCCGGCAGTAATAGCTGGCAGAAAACCATGGCATCCATGAACAAAATATGGAAGGAATTTTATCCAGATGATGAGCCCAGTTATAAGTTTTACGATAAATCAATTGAACAATTTTATGACCAGGAAAAACATACCACAACATTGTTAAGCTGGGCTACCGGACTTTCTATACTGATCAGTTGCCTCGGCTTATTGGGACTGGCCATTTATACTACCCGCCAGCGCACCAAGGAGATTGGTGTACGCAAAGTGCTCGGGGCATCTGTAGTGCAGATCGTACGTTTATTATCTATCGAATTGGTATCGCTCATACTGCTGGCATTTGTGATCGTAACGCCCCTTGCCTGGTGGGCCATGAACATATGGATGGAAAGTTATGTGGATAAGACGTCGATCAGCTGGTGGATATTTGCCGCAAGCGGGGCAGGTATGCTTTTGGTCGCCTTTATAACATCAGGTTTCCAAACTGTTAAGGCTGCAATTGTAAACCCTGTGAAAAGTTTGAGGACGGAGTGATCTTAGTCATTCAGTTACCAGCTCCGATCTTAGAGTTCTTGTGATTTACAACTGTTTACTGATTTTCTTTTTACACCGTGCCTGATAGATCAATAATACAAACATCAGGATACTAAATGCTGCGTAAGCATATTGCGTGCGGGATACGCCAACTCCAAAGGGAAACCAGATACCGGGAATATGGAGCCCTGATAGTTCCTGGGCAAATAGCCCTGTCGAGATCAGCAATACCGCTGGCAAAAAAAGCCAACCCTTTTTACCTTGTTGCCGAATTCCACGATATATGATGAAAATCAGCAGCAAGACAAACAACAAACGTGTATAATCAGATATTGCCTGGAAAACAGGATGAGGAATTGTGTCGCCAAACCATGGAAGTCCAAAAAGCTGACCACACATATACATTAAGGTAAGTACAATAATAACGGGTGGTACCCAAACCGGGCGATCCAGTTTATACCAATCCCGCCAGGCCATAAGCCAGGAGCCAAGCACCAGCGGCATCAGTATAACTAATGTTACTATATCAATTTCATGAGCCGTTTCTATCTGTAACCAGTAATAAAAGGCCTGGTTTGCACGTACCAAACCCAGCAAGATCAAAGCCAGGATAAACCATTTATATTGTTTGAATGGCTTTTTTAGAATAAAGATTGTAATTGCCAACAAGACAAACGTTGCAAATTCAGCCACTTCGACAATGTACCCCTTTATGGTTTGCCCCCATCGAAATCTGTATTTCATTTCAATGCTGCTTTTCTCTCCAAGCTCAGGAGCAATGTGGATACCTCCTAACCCAAAGCCCTGACTTATCGTAGCCGCGCTCACCCATACCCTAAAAGCGATGGTGATTACCTTACTTTTCCTAATGCTATCCGGTAACAGAAATATTTGCGGTCGTATACTGTAGGCTACGGGTGTCGGGTGCGAAAAATCCCCTGCATGGCCCAATAGCGATCCGTTAACAAACAATTGGTAAGCTTCATCAACAGCAGTCGGGCCCAACAAAGCCAGTATATTTCCTTTGACACTATCTGATGAAACTTTTAAACGATACCAGGCATAGCCCGAGTAATTGGGATGTCCTTTTGCGGTCCAGCCGTCGACATAGCCCGTGAGGCCTACGTCGCCATCATGTGCGCCTTCAGCTGCAGTAAGGTCGACAGTATCCCATGCTGAATCATTAAAATCCGGGTTGGCCCACTGCAAATTATCTCCGGTTTTGAATTTCCAGGGCCCGTTGAGTATTACCCTTGATGAAGCTCCGTTTGCGGTAGCGGCGCTAATGTTTAGCGATACAAATACCAAAACTAAGGTGATAAAGTTTGTCATATCCCTCTGCAGAATGATTGATTCTTTAATACTATCTAAATTTGTTGTTTTTTAAAAATAGTTTAAACAAATCGGAACGATTATTAAATGATTAAGGAAATTATCTCAATCCGTGCGGTTATATAATTTCTTATCTGCTATGCTGAAATTATTGATAGCTTAGAGCATTCTCATTATCCGATTATAAATGATAAAGCTTGCTAAGACAGAATTCATTTTACTAAGTATATCAAACAGCTATCCCGCAAATCGGAATGGCCATCGCGCCACTATCCTGACGCTCCTGCTGCTCTTTTTTACTACAGCCGCTTTTGCGCAGCAACAACTGGCCACTACCACACATACCGCCGATCCGGAAGAGTTATTCCGTCATCCGCCGGAGTCTGCAAAGCCCGGTGTACTTTGGATGTGGATGGGTTCAAACGTGACAAAAGCAGGCATCACCAAAGACCTTGAAGCGCTGAAACAGGAAGGTTTTAACCTGGCGGTCATGTCGACCCTGGCAGACATTACCATACCCCCGCCAGCCGTTATCGCCAAATCGCCCACGCCGGAGATCATTGGATGGACGGAGCCATGGTGGAAACTGGTGGCCTTTGCGATGTCAGAAGCGAAGCGGTTGAACATGAAGATAGCGCTGTTTAATTGCCCGGGTTATGAGGCCAGCGGCGGTCCATGGATAACGCCTGAACAATCAATGCAGGAAGTGTGCTGGAGCAGCACCAGGGTGGATGGCAATACCAACGTAACGGTAAAACTGAACAAACCAACGGTAAATCCGCACTCGAATATGCGTTTCCCTGTATACAACCAGGCAACAGGATTAGTGGAGTTCCCCGTGATCGATGCGCGAAGCAAATATTATAGGGACATATCGGTATTGGCCATGCCGGCTACCGGCATCGTAAGCAAAGACAGCATCATTGACCTGAGCGCCAAAATGGATACCGGCGGCAACCTCCAGTGGAACGCACCGGCAGGTAAATGGATCATTTACCGCTTTGGGCATACCACAACCGGCGCTCTCGTACAGCCCGCACAACCAGAGGCCACGGGTTTTGAGTGTGATAAGATGAGCTATGAAGCGGTTAGCTTTCACATGGACCACATGATCAGCGAGATCAAAAAGCATGTAGGGCAGTATGTAGGCAATACGCTGATGGGCATTTATTTCGATAGTTATGAGATCGATCCTGTAACCTGGACGCCAAAAATGAAAGAGGAGTTTTTGAAACGTGAGGGGTATGACATCATACCTTATATAGCAACGTTCGCCGGCAGGACGATCGGCAGCAGGGCGGATTCAACTAAATTCAGGTATGATTTCGCTAACCTGACTTTGGAGCTGTTCAGGGACGTTTACTTTAAAACAATTGCAGAAAAGTTAAAAGCGGCAAAACTGGAATTTTTGAGCGAGGCTTATGGTGGCCCCTGGCGTTTTGATGATGCAATACCGCAGGTGGGAGATCCCATGTGCGAGTTTTGGACAGACAACGGCCGGTTGACGAGTTATATGACCGAACCTGCCCTGGCGGCCATACGCAAAACCGGGAAGAATTTAATACTTGCCGAAGCCTTTACCGGCCAGCCCGCCAGCAGTAAATGGGACGAATACCCGGCCTGGCTTAAACCCATTGGCGATATGGCATTTTGCATGGGCGTGAACCGTTTTGTGATCCATCGTTTTGTACACCAGCCTTGGGACGATAAATACCTGCCTGGCGCGACGATGGGACAGTGGGGCACGCACTTCGACAGGACGCAAACCTGGTGGAAGCCCGCAGCAGCAACCGTACAATACTGGCAACGCTGCCAGGCGTTATTGCAATGGGGGCATTATGTAAAGCCTGATAGTGATATGGTAGCCGTGGATTATCCAGATGGAATAAGCATCAATTACACCCACCGCCAACAGAACCAGGCCGATATTTTTTTTGTGGCAAACACCACGCACAACGGCGGTTACGCTTATTGCCAGTTTAAAGTAAGCGGTATGCAGCCTGAGCTATGGGACCCGGTAACCGGCGAAATACGCGACCTGGAGCAGTTTGACGACAATGGAAAACACACGCTTATCGCCCTTAATTTTGATGATGCGCAGAGCTTTTTTGTGGTCTTTAGGAGAAAACAGGTAAAACCCAAGGGCGTGGTCAAAGCAAACTTTCCGGAATTCAAACGTTTGCAGGTAATAAAAGGGGAGTGGCAGGTGCAATTCGACCCAAAATGGGGTGGCCCAAATAAGCCGGTAGCTTTTGATACATTGAAGGACTGGACAAAGAATGTTAATCCTGGCATCAGGTATTTTAGCGGTACCGCTGTATATAAAATAAATTTTGACGCGCCGGGTGCTCAAACGCGTCATCATGTTTATTTAGACCTGGGGCTTGTGAAACACATAGCGCATGTGTACCTGAACAATAAGGACCTGGGCGTGATATGGACCGCGCCATGGAGCGTAACAATTCCCGCAGGTCTGCTGAAAACCGCAGGCAACAGTCTTACAATTGAAGTGACCAACGTGTGGGCAAACCGGCTGATCGGCGATGAACAGGAACCTGACGATTGCGAATGGTTGCCCAATGTATACTTTTATAACAGCGGCAAATACCTGAAAGAGTTCCCCGATTGGTTTTTAAAGAACCAGCCGCGGCCATCCAAAGGCAGATACTGTTTTACCACATGGAACTATTTCAGCAAGGAGTCGCCGCTGGTGCCATCGGGTTTGATGGGACCGGTACAATTGCTTGCCGGAGATTAAATGATCACTGGGAATGTTGCTGTTTCAGGATCACCGGATTGGAGTCCAACGAGCATCAGGAAGAAATAAAAAAGCCTCGAGTGAAAACTCGAGGCTTTTTCGGTAGCCCCAATCGGACTAAACTCGAACCGCTTGGCACAAAATATCAGAGTTTTAGCTTCGATTATTTAATTGGGGCAAATTCGGGTGAATACACAGAGCATTCGCGAGTTTGCGGTCTATCTGCGAATGTCTGTGATTTATAAATTTGCAAATATTATAAACCTGAAATATCCTCCGTGTTTTTTAATTATTCCGTTCGCAGGCTGTTTGCTGGGTTAGCCAATGCCGCCTTTATTGCCTGAAAGCAAACGGTAATTACGGCGATAGCTATTGCCCCTAAACCAGCTGCTGCAAAGATCCACCACGAGATGTCCACCCGATAAGCGAAGCCCTGCAGCCAGTTGTGCGCCGCCGTCCACGCAAATGGTATGGCGACGACAATCGAAATAACGACCAGCTTGATAAAATTAAACGAAAGCATCGTGGCGATGGACCCGGTGCTGGCACCTAATACTTTTCTGATGCCTATCTCTTTGGTCCGTTGCTCCGCGGCATAGGCTGCCAGTCCGAACAATCCAAGACAGGCCACCATAATCGCCATGGAGGTAAATACGACTACGATAGTGCCTACCCGTTGTTCGGTACGGTACAACGCATCGAAGTCCTGGTCCATAAAGGAGAAGTTCATTTGTACACCGGGGGAGAACTGCCGCCATTTATCCCTCAGCTGTGTCATCAGGCCCGGCAGGTCACGCGTTTTGACACGCAGGCTCAGGGCATGATTGTTTTGGCCCAGGATCAGCACGAGCGGACTGATCACATCCCTTAATGAGCTAAAGTTAAAGTTCTTGACAACCCCAATGACGTGGTACAGCTTGGCATGAGCGGCATCCTGAGTGCCACCGGTCGACATATATAAGGTTTTGTTCAAAGGCGCATCAAGCTCAAGAAATTTCGCCGCTGCTTCATTGATGACGATGGCGGAAGAATCGGTTAGCATTTCTTTCGAAAAACCCCGGCCGCCGGCCATTTTCATGCCAAGCGTAGGGATATAGTCCTCATCGACCAGCCACGTTTGCGGGAACAAGGCCTTCTTCTGGTCAAAGGAAGCATCCTTGTAAAATATGGCGGTGCTTTTTTGACCGCCGGTTGGTAAATAGCCGGTCAGCGTTGCATCAGCAACACCCGGAAGCTGCCTGACTTCCTCTTTGAAAGCCTGTGCCTGGTCCTTTAACTCGGATGCATTTTGAATGACCAGCACCTGGTTCCGGTCATAGCCGAGGTCCTTGGTCCGGATAAAATTGAGCTGCTTGTAGATGACCAGCGTGCCAATGATCAGGAAAACAGAGACCGCGAACTGGAACACCACCAGGAAGTTTCGCAGTCCTCCGCCTTTGAGCCCTGCCGCCAGTTTGCCTTTCAACACCTTGATGGGTTGGAAGGCTGAAAGGTAAAAAGCCGGGTATGAACCTGCAAGTGCGCCGACAAAAAAGACGATCAGCACCAAGACCGGAATGAGCCAGGTCAGCAAGTGGCGGTCTAAGGTTATGGTCTTGCCGGAAAGCTGGTTGAAGGCGGGCAGGCAGAGAATAGCAACGATAACGGCAATGACCGTTGCAGCAAAAGTCAACAGCGTGGACTCGACCAAAAACTGCGCGATTAGCTGATTTCTGGCCGATCCCAGAACCTTGCGGACCCCAACCTCACGCGCACGGCCTGCGGACCTTGCTGTCGAAAGGTTCATGAAGTTTACACAGGCAATGATGAGAATGAAAATGGCAATAGCGGAAAATACATAGATGTACTGGACGGTACTGTTGGGCCCCAATTCCCCAGTGCGGTTGGACCGCAAATGGATATCGGTCAGCGGTGTGAGGTTGAGGCGGAAATAATTGCCGCTCTTTTCAAAAGCGGCCATGTCCATGTTCATTTGCGAACGCATCTGGTCACCGCTAAACCTGGCTAAAAAGGACGGCAGGGCGGCTTCCAGCTTTTTGGCGTCGGCAGGTTCCCTCAGCAGGACGTAAGTATTATAGTCGCTCCTCAGCCATTCGTTGGACTTGCTGTCGGCGAAGGTTGGCATCGAAATAAAGAAATCAAAGTTGAAATGCGACTGCTGCGGAATGTCGCGGATCACACCGGTTATTTTATAATAGCCTTTGTTGTCAAAAGTGAGCGATCGGCCAACCACGTTGGTGGTACCGAAATACTTCATTGCGGCGCTTTCATCGACAACAGTACTGTTAGGTTCGTCAAGCGCTGAACGGGGATCGCCGCTGATCATGGGGAGGGTAAATACCTGGAATAAAGAAGGGTCGGCAAAAGCGATCCGGTTTTCAAGGACAGCGGTGATCCCATCCTTGCTGACATGCATGGCCCCTGCATTTTTGATGCGCACGGCATCTTCGACATAGGGAAATTCGGCTTTAAGCGTCTTGGCCAGCGGCGGCATGGCTACAGCATACTGCACGTTGTTGGCACCGAATTTGAGATCTTCGTTAACGCGATAAATGCGGTCGGCATTGACGTTGTAACGATCATAGCTGAGTTCATCGGCGACATAAAGCAGGATGAGCAGGCAACTGGCCAGGCCGATAGACAAGCCGAGGACATTCATAGTCGTAAATCCCTTGTTTTTAAACAGCGAACGGTAGGCGGTTTTTAAGATATTTTTGATCATGATTCGATTAATTTAATTTTGAGATTCTGTTTATTTTTTGACCCAGCCGTTATCCTTCAGCCAGTCAATCAGGCGCTGTGGCCAGTTCTTAAGTTCGGTAAATGCTGAGTCACCAGCTAAATGAAAGCCATGTTCGCCTTTTTCATAAAGATGTACTTCGACCGGTACTCTGGCTTTGCGGTGCATTTCCAGCAACCGAATGATCACGGGTGAACCTATAGGGTCCCCGTTCGCAGCGAGTAAAAATGCCGGAGGAGCGTCACGTGGAAGGCTATCAGGCACTGTAGAGGGCCCGGGGTAGATCAAAATTTGAAATGCGGGTTTTGCGCTGAGCAGGTCGATCTCATCATGGCTGGCAGCATGGCTTTGTTTAAAATGGTACGAGACCCATGCGGCAGCTTCGCCGCCTGCCGAAAATCCCATGACCCCAAGTTTGGCCGTATCGATACTAAATTCTTTCGCCTTGCTTTTGACCAGGCGCATGGCACGGAAGATATCCTGTTCGGCATTTTCCAGGGTGTAAGGCGAGCTGGACATATTGAACAGCCGGTATTTGAGGACGAACACCGTGATACCGTATTGGTTCAGGAACCTGGCCGGCTGGCTGCCTTCCAGGTCGAATACAATGTTTTGAAACCCGCCGCCCGGGCACAGGACGATGGCGGTACCGTTCGCGGTCCCCTTCGGCGGCAGGAAAACGGTAAGCGAAGGATTATTAATATCGCGTACCCACCAGTTTTTGGCGCGCTCCGGCTTGTCCTTCAATTGTTCGAAGCCGGGCGCCCCGCCCTTCCAGAGGCGTATAACGGTACTGTCGGGAGCTGTACCCGCAAATGCGCAGCAATAGCTGGTAACGAAAATACTGACTAAAAAACCGATTTTTAACATGCCTATGATGTTGGCAATTCTGTGCCAAAAATTAAGCCGTTGATAACCAGCGCGAAACAAGGCAGGGGCTGTCCGGTTTCGATGCAACCGCTGTCCGGTTACATTACATCAGATCAAAATGGGTTAATTGATACAACTTAGTTATCAGGCTGTTGCGCATTGGCATGGTACTGGTCACGGGGTCTTTAAAAAAATCATTATGAAAAAAGTAACCTATTTAATCCTGGCGGCGACCATGATGGCCGGCGCAGCAGCTGCGCAGAACCAGCAAACCTTTAGCTACAAACCCAAGTCCCCGGAACTTGAACGTACCATCGCGGGTTTAGACAGCACATTTTTTAACGCGAGTTATACCTGCGACCTGACCCGGATCGACGCGATGCTGTCCGACAGTATGGAGTTTTACCATGAGAATGGCGGCCTCCTGACCTCAAAAAAAATATTGCTGGGAGCCCTGAAGGACAATGTCTGTGGTAAGGTGAAGCGCATCCTGGTCAAAGGCAGCCTGGAAGTTTACCCCATCGGCGATGATAGCGCTGCGGAGTTCGGTTTGCACCAGTTCCAGAGTGAAGAGACGGACGAGCCTTCGAAGCCGAACCGGTTCATGATCATCTGGCGGCAGAAAAGCGGTCATTGGCAGATCACACGTATTGTAGACCTGAATTAAGCATTAAGCGCTTAATTTACTCCCTTACCGGCGGGCCTGATCCCCGATTGCAAGGATGACCAGGCCCGTGACGATAGCTAGTCCGGCAAGAGTAACAATTAATTCACGCTCAACCAATTTTACAGGTTTTTTGCCTTTTGTTTTAGTTTGGCCAGCAAGCCGTCGAACCGCAGCCAGTTGATATGGCAATCCTGCGGACTATGGCCGGTAGAATAAAACAGGTATTTACCGTCCGGCGATACATATTGGCCCCAGCGGTGAGCCAAGCCGTCATTAATTTCCGGGCCCAGGCTCAGCATTTTCGACCAGCCGCCATTGGGTTTATGAAAGCTGATCCATAGCTCGGACTCATAATCTTTGGTTTCCTTGGTGCTGACGATCATATAAGATTCATCTTTGGCGATGAAAAAGTCGCCGTCAAATCCCCTTGTATTGATCGGTTCCCCAAGGCTCCTGATGGTGGTATCGCCAGGGGACATTTTAAGCTCGCAAATATCCATATCCCTGCGCGTCGAGTCGCCGGGAACCCTGCTGCCCGCATAGCAGTTGCCGCTGGCGGTCGGCATAAAGTTATAAAGGGCATAACGGGCAGCAATGTACACCGAAGGTTCGGTCCAGCCGCCATCCGGCCTGCGCAGTGACTGCCAGACGATATAGTGTTTACCGTCCCTCTTGCCGCCTACGAAGTATAGTTTAGTTCCGTCGATGGAAAAGGTAGGGGTATCATAATGTTCGTTGAGAATGAACGGGCCGTTCCATTTGCCGTTATCATATTTAAAGTACCTGATCTTGGTGGGTTTGGCATTGTTCCAGGTATTGCTGCTGGTATAATAAAACTCCCTGCCGTCCTGGGAGAAAGCCACGCGGCCCATGGGAAAGGTATCGGTTTTCATCAATAGCTGGTGAGCGAACTCTTCGGGTTGAGCGCCCGGCGGCTTTTGCCCGAGGTAGGCGTCTTTGCTTTTAAAAAAACGGGATTGTGCGTATACGCCGGACAGCAGCCCGGCGGTAAACAGGATCAAAAACGATAAATGTTTCATTGGTGTTAATTTTTACCAAAATAAGGCGGCCATTTTTGATGATATGCCGCGGGCCGGCCCGTCAAGTTCAGTCAAGTTATATCATATTGATAATCAACCTCCAAACAAAAGGTTGATCCTGTTGGTTACCGGCTTACCCTAAGAAAATTCGTTAAATTCGTAAATGATGCATTCTTTAAAAACAAAACTTTTTTGCGCCGGTGTAACAGCGTTCCTGCTGCTGGGCGCAGGGCCTGCTTTTGCACAATTCAGCGGGGCGGTGAAAAAATTGATCAGCGTGCAGGCCGACACAGTGGTGCTCATGCACGCTAAGGTAGTCGACGGTACTGGTGGCCCTTCGAAATCAGATCAAACAGTTATCATTATCAAAGGCCGGATTGCGGAAATGGGCAATTCGGCGAATACCCGCGTGCCGGTAGCTGCGAAGATTATCGACTGCACCGGGAAGACGATCATTCCGGGAATGATCATGATGCATGAGCATTTGTTTTACGCGGAAACAGACGGACAGTATTATTTCGGACAGGAGATGCCGATATCCTTCCCGCAATTGTATTTGGCAGGAGGCGTAACAACGATGCGGACGGCCGGAAGCATTGAACCTCAAACGGACCTAAACCTGAAAGAATGGATCAAACAGGGCAGGATGGCGGGGCCGGATATGGATGTGACAGGACCCTATATCGAAAGATCAGGCTTCCCGGTTCCGGAAATGCTGCATATCCGTAAGCCGGAAGATGCCGCAAATATCGTGAACTTCTGGGCTGGCTTCGGCTGCACGTCATTCAAGGTTTATATGGATATTACACGGGAGGATCTGACGGCAACGGTACAAGCGGCGCATAAACTGGGGTTAAAGGTGACCGGCCATCTTTGCTCGGTCACGTACCAGGAAGCTGCTGAAGCGGGGATCGACAACCTGGAACACGGTTTTATGGAAAGCAGCGATTTCGATCCGGCACACAAACAGGGCGTTTGTTCCGGCGACATATTCCGCTCTTTGCTGACGCTGCCTGAGAACAGCAAAAAGATGGAGGAGTTGATGCGGCTGCTGATCGCTAAAAAAGTGGCCTTAACATCGACATTAACCGTATTTGAGCCTTGTACCGGCCGGGAGGCTATTCCGGGCGGCGGTGCGGATGCGCTGGCGCAGCAAACCAGGGAGATGGTTGAACAGGGATACAAGGAAACAGCCGGCCGCGATACAAACGCGGTGAAGGTATTTAAAAAGGAAATGGCCTGGGAGAAAAAGTTTGTGCGGATGGGCGGTACGCTTATGGCAGGAACGGACCCGACCGATGACGGCAGGATCATACCGGGATACTCGGACCGCCACGCATTGGAGTTGCTGGTCGAAGCAGGCTTTAGTTTCCCGGAAGCGGTAAAGATATGCTCGCTGAATGCGGCAGTGTTCGAGGGAATCTCCAAAGAAAAGGGAACTGTGACTGCGGGTAAAAAGGCAGACCTGGTACTAATCGATGGGGACCCGGAAAAGGACATCCGCACCGTGCGCAATACCGAGATCGTATTTAAGAACGGCGTGGGTTTTGATTCGAAAAAAATCTTCGACTCACTGAAAGGAACCGTCGGAAGGTATTAAAGACTCAGTTCGCTGAATGACCGGCGTGGGTGCTGATCACGCGGGTGATCTGCCACTTGCCATCCCGGTGCCTCCAGACAACGATAAATCTGCTGGGGTCTGAAACATGGTCGTGTTCAGCATGATTGATAAACCGGTGCAGCGCGATTTCGACGGCGCCGAAACCGGGCAAGGGATAAACTTCCAGGCTTCCGGGTACAAGCTCGCGTGTGACCTTGCCGCAGATATTTTCCTTAATCGCCTTCAGAAGGTCTTTTTTCGAAGTTTCCAGGCCGCTTTCGTCGTGGTAAAACTCGATGCTGTCGGAATAGATGCGCGCCTGGGTATCCATATCACAGCTGTTGTACGCGTTGAAATAAACGCTGTCCATGTGGGCGATAGTACGGTATAATTCGCTTTTATTTTGCGCGTATGCGGTTATCGAAGCAAAAAGGCTGATAAATAAGCTTAAAACGGTGATCCTTTTCATAATGATGTTTTTTTAAAAGTTAAATTTCTTGCGCGGGGTAATGACAGCTTAAAGCTTGTTATTTTTTTTGACTTATCTCTTTCAAAATATAATGACCCTCGCCAGTAATAGAACCCATCTTTATAGGTAGCCGTCAAAGCAGTGGTATCACGCAGGTTTTCTTTCAGCACCAGGTTTTTTCCCTTGACGCGGATAGAAAATTTTACCCCGGCCTCATCGGAATAGTAATCCCCAGCGTATTCCTGCAAACCGGGGGAAGGCAGGCTGGCGGCTGTATAGACGACGGTATCGCGCTCCGGGTGAATAAACAAGAGTCTATGATTTGGCTGTATAAGGATCTTTCCCCAATATTGCATGGTAAAGGTACGCTCATTGATGGCCGTAAGCGGACCTTCCGGTGCTGCCCTGAAGCCGGCATTTGAAACCGCAAGCTTGTCATCCTTCAGATATAATTGCAATGCGTCACCCGTCCTCGAATTCTTGTACCAGCCTGCATAACCGTTCAATATGGCAGGCGGAACGGAAACCCCGGCCTGTTGTTTGGCGGCTGGCCCGGCCTTTGACGCACTGCCTGGTTTCTCCCCGACCAAAAGATCCATCACCTCATCAATCTGATTGCCCATATTGCGCGAGGTATTGGTGATCGAGGCAATGGAAAGGTGCAGTTCAGGCAGATAAATGAGCCCGCACCCATACCCTTCCGTCCGTCCTCCCATGCCGATTTTTACCCATCCTTTATATGAATCGCGTTCAAAACCTGCTGCAAAGGTGGTTGTATCTCCGCTGTTTAGCCGGCCGGGCTCCAGTTGTTCTGCCAACAGCGCCCGGCCGCCGAGTTTTCCGGCCCAATAATAGTTGTTCCAGGCCGTCAGGTCCTCAGCCGTGGTCAGCAGGCCGCCGTTGCCATAAGCATCTTCCAAAGGCATATCGGTAACGTATTGATTGTCATTAGTATAGCCGTAAGCGATGGCCCTTCCGGGCACCACCTCGCGGAAATCGGTCCTCCAGCGGGTATGGGTCATGCCCGCTGGTTCAAAAATATATTTGCGGCTGTATTCCGCCAGGTCCATCCCGCTTGCCCGCTTAACCACAATAGCCAGCAGGTTATAATTGGAATTACTATAAAGGTACTCGTCTCCCGGTTTATTGTTCAGCGAGCGCTGGCGGCAAAGGATGTCCAGCACGTCATCATTATTATATACGCACGTACCAACAGGCTCTCCCGCCAGGGTGATGATGGCTTCCCAGTCTTTCAGTCCGCTCAGGTGGTGGATCATGGACCGCAGCGTAATTTTTGTACCGTAATATGGCATTTCCGGTATAAATTTCCGGATATCGTCATCCAGCGAGAGCTTTCCCTGCTGTTCCAGCAGCAAAATGCAGGCGGCAGTAAATTGCTTCGACACGGAGCCTATTTCTATCGGGGATTGCGTGGTCAGCGGCGCGTTGTGCTCCAGGTCGGCCATTCCGTAAGCTTTGGAAAAGATAACGCGGCCATTGCGGCTGATCACAAACTGGCAGCCCGGGATACCGGGTTTGTAACCGTCGAACAATTGTTCGATCTTTGCCAGGGTATCTGCCGGGCCTTGAGCTGCCGCATGGAGGCAAGGCAGCAGCAAGAGCGCAGAAAATAAGAACCGGAAGCTGAATTTTATCATTTTTTAGGTACTGTTCGGATTCGATACAATTGTAATTGACGTTGTCACAAAAATACCCGGCCGTGCGTCTATGTATACGGCGGATAGCCCGTCAAGTTTAGTCAAGTTATATCACATTGACAATCAATGGACAAAGAATGGGAACGATTAATTGATCATATCACCGGGGAGATCGGCTGGGGACCTGTTTCGTCCTGGCATGGCGGCGACTTCCGGAAATTGAACCAGCTGATCTTCGAAAAAACCCATGTCAATATCAGTGAAAGTACCTTAAGGCGATTGTTCGGCAAGTCAGACTACCCGCATGCGCCCAACGAAACTACCTTAAATACATTAGCCGTTTTTGCAGGCTACCAAGGTTGGCGCGATTTCCGGTCGCAGCAGATACAAAAACCCTCAAGGAAATTTGTTTTAAGGAAGGCGGTAATTTTTGCCGTTCCAGCAATATTAGGTTTAACTATCATTTTGATGATCCTTTACCACTCTGCTGGTAAAGATACTGCAGCAACAGGCGAATATGCTTTTACCAGTAAAGCGGTGACGCGCGCCATTCCCAATTCAGTTATCTTTCATTACAAAGCACCGGCAAAAACCGCCCGACTGTATATCCAGCAATCCTGGGACGATAATACCCGGGCCAGGATTGCTTCAAACGGGAATACTTATACTTCGGTCTATTACCGGCCTGGCTTTTACGAGGCGAAGCTGATCGCAGGCGACCATGTTGTCAAAGAGCACCCCCTCGTTATCCCGACTGCCGGATGGATGGGATTAATTTACGTGAAGCCAATTCCTTGTTATCTGAAGCAGACCGAGTTTACCCGAAAGGACAGGTATGAAGTCACAAGCTGGGCTTTTGCCGACCGCGGTTTTGATTTAGACCATGATGTTTTGCGGGCAGAACTTTATAACGTCGGGAATTTTGACCCGGTGTCAGTCGCGGATGCTGATTTTACAGCGCTGGTTAAAACCGATAGCGCATCCCGGGGGAATGTTTGGAAACGATTGCATATATTTCTGGTTACCGACGGCGTACCGGTTAGTTTAAATATTTGTGATAGAGGCTGCGTATCGACACTTTCCTTTTTCAATGGAAAAACGCTGGTGTCCGGCAAAACCACCGACCTTTCCGGCTTCGGGGTAACTCCTGGCTGCTGGGTTAAAACGGAAATTAAATCGGTATCAGGCAAACTGCAATACCTGGTCAATGACCGTATTGCGTATGAAACATCCTTGCCTCCAGCGTCACTCAAAATATTAGGCATAGCATTTGGCTTCGATAATGGTGGGGCCGCAAAATCGATCATGTTAAAAGATCGTAACAAAATTATGTTTGAAGATCGTTGAACTATTTACCAAAACACTAAGAAACCAAATAGGTCACCAGCTATTACTAAAACAAAATGATTTAATTTTCTGATTCGGGATTGGTTATCAAAAGCCATTTACAATTAGAGCCCCAACAGGACTAAACTCGAACCGCTTGGCGGATAGTTTAAGAGTTTTATCTGTAATTATCTAGCGGGTTCGAGCCCAGTCTGGGGACAATTACCTATTTATAGACAAAATGATGGATGTCCCAGACTGGACGGAATTCAAACCAATTAATAGGGCTATTGTGTAGAGCTAAAATTTTATGGATCTACTAGAAAAGTTTTGATCGAGCCGAATTACGTCGTTGGCCTTATAGGACAAGGAAGATCCGTCTGAAAAATACAAGTAGATTGTGGGTAGAAAAATCCAGGTGTCATTTCCGGAAGGTCTAATTGTTATAATAAAGCTCCCGGTAGAAAATGCGGCTTTATCAACTTTTACTAACCCGTTAAAGGCATTGCCGGTTAAGGTCACTTCATTCTCGGTATCATTGTCCGGGAAGGTTTTGTCTTCGTCATACTCTGTGGCAGAAATCACCGAATCACTATTATCGATCAACTGAATATTGATCTTCGTATCGTGATCTTTATCATCCCCATGATATTTTGAATCTCTCGGAGTAAGAAAGACAACTTCTGCTGCCGTCAGTGTTTGAGCAATACAAAAATTTGAACACAGCAAAAAAACAAATATCAAGCGAACTAATTGCTTTTTCATAATTGTTTGATTTATAACGTTAAATAATTAAAAATACGAACAATTGTATCTATTCCAAGCCCTTATGGATGATATTAAATAGATTGGGTGTTTTCACCCAAAACCATACGTGAAAACACCTTTTTTGAATCGGTTTAATTCAAGGATACAAGGTAATGAGCATCAAAATCATCGATTGATTTTGCCCCGGACATCAAATCATTATTAAACGCTTAAATCAATTACACATAGCTTTTACGGAGCTAACAGATTTGTCTCAGAAAACGCTATCGAAAAAATAACATTAAAAGTTTGTTCTTTACAAACTTTTAATGTTATTTTGTGCATGTCATATTTTAAATATAATGATAAACTGCCAAAGCTATACAGCTCGGCAGAAATTATAAAATTGGAAGAGGGTGCACGCGAATTGAAAGAGGATTTCAATTGCGAACTATTAGTGGCCAGTACCAATATCTCAGGTGCTTACAAATCCGTGACTATTACAATCAGCCAGGGTTATCGCGAAGATGGGGTCTATTTGGATAAGGCTGAACTAGAGGAGAAAGTAGAGATTCTTTTCAAACCTTTCCTGCAAGAACGGATTTTATATGTTCGACCACTACCGCATAAAGTAGCTATAGTCGAAGTCGTTTCACCCGAATGGTTAAAAGAACGTATGCTTAAAAAGGGAGTTAGAATAAAAGACATCATGATAGATACAGGATTAGATAAAACCAATCTTTCGGCCTGGCTGAGCGGCGCTCGGGTGATGTCACAGCCGGTTAAGGCTATGTTCTATTTTTATTTGACACGAGTAGCAGACAAAGGCCAAGTACTAGGCGCATTTTTCCAGGATCTGGATAATGCTACACCCGGCGCAGTACTGGAAGTACCTACTGAACATATCACTGAAATGGATGTGCGATCTGAGGTAATGAAAAAGGCCAACGAATTAAACTGCCAGGTGCTTATTGGAGATTTTAGTATGCCAATTGCTGATATAACTTTTTACGAACCCCGAAGATACACCACTTAACAACCCTAAGCATCGCTCACAAATTATGGAACCTCGGTTCCCTTGAGTGATTAACTTATTGGGCTCTCTTCGAAATTTGATACTTTTAATTATCGAGATTTCGGTCGCCGTTAACCGCTACTCGTCCGTTTCTTGGTGGTCTGCAATATTATGGATGTCTTCCAGTGTCGGGTCAGGAATCGGATGAAGCGGCGGTTCACCTAAAATAAATTCAGTTACAATATCAGTGTTCAGCCTTTCTTGAATATACAAATCATTACTGTTAGGTATGCAAAGCAGCTCATATTGCTTATCGTCGATATACTCACAAACGACAAATGATGAGAATAGATTTGGCAATACATGGAATATATGCGTATCAATAATATACTTCCTTGTGTTATTTCCCATTACCATAAAATGTTCGGCTACTCGCCGGTTGATAGAATAGGAATTTAATAATTGTCTTTCGAAAAACGGACAGCCTTCCAAACCAATTCCGGTAAAGACAGACAATCCATCTGGCCTGTTATCTTCTATAGGTGTATTGTAATACATGTAGTTTCCCTGGCCTCGGGCGACTTCAAAAGTTTCAAATTCAGTTTCGTTGTTAAGTTTTTGGTGAAACTTCTTTAGTGCAAGCAAGGTATATTTTATAGCAAACTTTTTATAGAGGTTGATACTTTCGGCTTTTATCAGCCTATTTTCGTCGATCTCCATTAAGTCATCAACATTTTCAAAATATGTTGGTGGCATAATCTGTTTTACACCATCATCGGCCTTATCGTATAAATGGGTGAGCATATTGTCATCCATACTTCGCAAAATGGATGCTTTAAGCAATTTCAAATTTTCATTATCGGCGGTTGAACTGGTTGCATAAGCCAGAAGGCCGTCATCGATCCTTTTTAAATCATCAGCAGAAATTTTCTTTTTGACTGCAATGTTAAATAAATCCCGGTAATGCTGAACGATGCCTGGTAAAAGCTCATATCCATAAATATTTTCAAAACCAGGATCAAGTCTCTTTTTACCGCCCTTAACTGCTGGCATGAAATTACTTTCGTGTTCCGTCACACCGATCACCCATTCATACTTTCCTTTTTTGGTATTTAATTGACGTTGTTTTGCCATAATATAAAGTCAAGCTATCAGCTAATCCATTGATCGGTGGTCATATCGCCGATATTGCCGTTTTCGCAAAGATAAGACTACTTTACGAAGTCAAAATATGGAGGGGTTTATGTTTATATATTTTCGAATTTTTGTTGCGGCTTAACCTATTGGTAAAAAACTTTAAAAACCGAAGATGTTCGTCGGATGCCTTTGCGGCCTTTCGCTGAATACAGAACAAGCTTATGCAGTGTATGCGGAACCTTTTGTTTAAAATTGATATTTTTAAAGAATTTGATCACTTCTCCATATGAAAACCAATAGTACCCTGCAAGCCTTTAAAGGAATGTTCTTTATCCCGGAAGATCCGGATACCAAACTAACCGGCACCCTTACCATCCTAGAGAACAATACTGGTTGGATTGAGCTGTTTGGGTCGTTTCCCTCACATCATTTGTTTGCAAAACGCACCCTTTTTACGCTTTTTGGAACCTTAATGAACGGGGAAAAAGTATCCTTGCTGGATAGCTATAAACAGAATGGAGTCCATCAAAAAGAAGGAAGTATTCAAAATTATTCTGCTGGGACAGTGATTATCGGTACGCATGTACAGACGCGGAGCGAACAAGTCTTTAATAAAATATCAGCGGAAATAAACCATTTGCAGGAATGGATTGATATTGACGGAGGGCAGCTCAGCTATACTTTAGACTTCAAAACGATGACCTACAAGTATACTCAACCTGAATCCATCGATTTTTCGATTGATGCTAACCTCACCGGAAGTGTTTATTTCAAAAATGAGTTTTGGGACTTTTTACCATTCAAGAATGAGTCGGAGCAAAAAACTCGGATTGAATTCAACACACCCAATGATGTAAGTCTTACTTACCTGCTGACCAAACTGGGTGGTTTCTGCAAATTAATTTCCTTTTTCATTGGGCAGAAAGTAAAGCTTACTAAAGCTGTGCTAACTTCCAATAAGGAAGAGGTTGACCTGATCAACCTTTCGCCTGGCAAAACACCGCCGTTAAAGGATATAGCGATTTATTACGATGATGGTCAGCAGTATACAGCGTTGCCAGACCATCCCGTATATCTGGTAAAATACAAGGATATAGCCGCCGGTTTTGATCAAATTTTGAAAAAGTGGTATGTAGTACTTGATACGGAATTATCACCCATTACTGATTTGCTGCTTGACGGCCTAGCGGACCACCGCAAATTTGATGAAAACGAATTTATGAGGACTTGGCAGGGTGTTGAAGCGTTTCATCGATTGGTTTTACAGGACACCCGAAAATTGTCAGTAGAACATAAAGAGCGAATTAAAAAACTTGAACAATATGTAACAGATAAACCATTTTTGGCTTGGCTCAAGGAGGCCTTGCAATTTTCTTATGAAATGCCCGCAAAAAAACGGCTAAATGCGATGATCGAAGAAAATGCAGCCATTCTTGGAATCGACCCTGCGGATCATAGGATTGAAACCTGGGTTAAAGAAATGGGCAATACGCGGAATTATTTAACCCACTACAATCCAAAGGGCAAAAAGCAGAAAGTCGGCGGCGTGAAGTTGTATAATTATACGTGCTTATTAAAAGCATTGTTGTTGATATTGATTTTAAAACAATTAGGTATCGGAGACGATATCCTGAAAACCATTACAAAACACCAAAATTTCTATCTGCGTCCATTACTCAATGAAAATTAAAATGATCCTAAAGAACCGCGGTATGAGGAGCTTTCTTTACTAATTATGTTATGATTGCTCCTCATCATCTTCGTCTAATGAAACACCTTCAAGAAATAATTTTGATAGTGCTCTTAATGTATAGACTGATTTTATGAATATTTCACAGGCCACCTCCTTATAATTATTCTCACCAATATCAAAGAACTCTAACGCTTTTTGGGTGCCTTTATGCGACTTACTGAAACGGTGTGCCATTAATCCGGATCGCAACGCCTGAAGGTTACGCAAAAACTCCATCATATCGGGTATTTCTATTTGATGATGTCTAAGGTATTTCTCGAATTTAGTTAAGCCTTTATCATTTGGTTCCAGGGCAATTCCCTTTACTAATTCCTGTTCGTTTATTCCGTCAATGGTTATTTTAATAAGCGACATAATTTGATCGCAAAACGATTTGATATTATTGCTGGTTGGAATATGCAGCGCTTTAAATTGATACTGGTCAAGTCCGGTCAGTTCTTTATAAAACGGCCATCCAAACTTGGCTTGCCATTTGTCGTTAAAATTTTTATAAGTTTCCTTAAAATAAAAATCTGGGGTGGAGGGCTTGGTAGTCCAATTACCCTCTATCATTACATCAAAATAACGGGGACTCATGCCCATTCCTTCCTTCGCTTCAATATTATAATGCTTCCAATATAATTGTTCCTTATGGGGTAAGCTTTTTAAGTAATGAACGAATACTGGTACATAATCTAAAACACTATTATCAATTTTCAACGAAAAATAATCACAAGATATGCCAAAGCTATCTACTTTGTACTTTTGGGCATTATTGTAATACTTGTCAAGTACCTCTTTTTTGAAAAAGGTCAGCTTAAATGAATTATCATCTTCGCAGCTTGTATAGACTAATTCACCACGCTCATCATAACCTGTTATAAATGATTCATATTTATCATCGTATAGCCAATCAAAATGCGATTTCACGATGTTAGGGTCGTATAAAATAACAACCTTCCCATGTATCCAGCTTTGCAAGTTACGGCCGTCCAGGCCCATCGGCCATAAACGAATTAAATGGTTGTAGTTTTTGGTTTGATCAATAATATTTTCATCACGTATATAAGGCAAAATATCATCAATGGTACCTTCTTGCATATTCATAAAATCAAAACCAATTGACAAGCAAATCCGCCTTATGGATATGTATTCCAGCAGAAATTTCCATTTGATGCGAACGCGAATAGGCCGCACCTCGATGATATGTTCCATTTCACCCATTCCATCAGTGAAATAATAATCACGATGCTGCTTATTTTTTACTTCTTCATAAAGTTGAAAGTAATTCACAAAATCTTCGGATATATCCACATACCGTTCCTTGTTGTGAGAGAAAAATTTGCTGAAAATTAATGGTTCTAAATGGTCCTCGCCAAAAGGCTTGTATTCAGAAACACTTATGCCATCACGGATCGATGCGAAAATGGAAGGTTTTCCCTCACTACCTGGGGTTAATCCCCAATCCCTAGTTTCAATGAATTCTGTAAGGTGTTCTTGTTTAACTAAACAAGCATAAATTAGCGTACTGTCAAAATGTTCCCCTGAACTCTCATAAATGGTTATCCACCCATCTTTAATGAATGTTTTGGCAATGCGAGCTGTTTGCTGCTTTAATAAGAAGTTATCGGAATGAAACATTCGTAAAGATATAATACTTTGATTTATTTAAATATGTGCAACGTTTTATGCCCATAATTTAAATGTGGCGATATTTGGTTTGATATGAATAAATACCTGACCTTGTTTCGTGGTGATGATATAATAAATGACCGGACAAAGCCCGCTATCTACAGGTCGGAGGGTATCGTTTCGGGTGCATTTGGCGCAGGTGGCGCCCCAAAAGAAATAGAGCGTAAAGGGTTCCTAAAATCTGTTAAAGAACATATTGATCATTTGAAAGATTTTGAAATTCAATATTATAAGATATCCGACTATATTTCATTTTCTGAAGAAGAAGAAATAGCCAAACTCTGGGCTTCGCGAAAACGCCCGGAAAATTTAATATCGACTACCGAACCATATGCTGAAACGAGATATGTATTTAAAATGGATATCCCGATGGAAGAATTAAAACCAATTGTCCCGGGAGTTTACGAGTATCGCTTTGCTTGCAATAAGAATTTGAAGACGGCCTATAAATTAAATGAATATGATGTGTACGAGCCGATATTACAAACTTACGCACTACAGTTTGCAGACTGTCCCCAATGCGGCAGCGTACACAAAAGTCACAGCATAATTGTTATAAATCCTTTGGTCGCGTTCAATCATTTGAAGGATGATAAAAATATTAAAAGATCGATTCGTCTCGCACAAAAAAACTTGGAATGGTTGATCTTGCCTAATGATATTATTCAAGATGGTTTCAGGGCTTCAAGGATTCAGCCGGCGAATTTTTGGAAGGCAGAAGGATATACCATGTTAGGAGAAGCTGTCCGAAATCCATTTACAGTCCCTTATAAACACTATTAGATATCTGATTTATGCCATTGGAATTCATTGATTATAAAGGCGCCAAATACCAAATTATTACAGCGAATAAAGCGCATGAACCTGCCTATCGTAAAATAAATACGGGTAAAATCCAGCAGAAATATGGCCAGATCATTCCACGAAAACATATGATCGCCGCTCTCCAGGATGTTTTTGACTTTTATGCTTCGGAAATTGAAAAGGAGATTCATGGGATTGATGATGCATCGTTTTTTGTTTTCGTTTACATCCTCCACGAGGAAACCGCTATATTATCCTATAAGAACCAGGATGATTACGAGCTGACTGTGGATTACCACTACTTCGTTTTGTACCGCCGAATTTTAAAAATGATACTCCACGAGTCCTGTCTGTTAGATCTTAAATCGGCCAAAGGGGTGCCCGATAGAAAATGGATGGATGAAACGGTTTTTATGATTGAAAAGCTGGTGTATTTGGGGCATTGTATGTTCGACCAGGCCGAAGCGATCTCTGAAGAAAAAATAACCAATGGCTCAATTGATATAATTTTCAAAAATGACCTCATAACTTTCGCAAATACCAAAGATTGGGATAATTTTTTGCCCAGCCTCAGCCAACATTTTGTCACCGATATTAGGAATTCAATTATTGATACCAACCTGCAAAGTGATTTCAATAAAAGAATAAAACCAGAGTTGGGTTTAGACCTCAAAGATATTGCAAACATACTGGCATCATTAAACAATTTATTACACAATCAGGACCCGCCAAAGCTTTGCACATTGCCTGAATTTATGGATGTGCTTAAAACGAAGACCCAAAGCCCTTATATCGAGCCGTTTATAAGTGGCTTAATTTTGAATCGCGATTATGTAACGAGTGTTAAGGCTGCTGCGACCAGTCCGTATACCGGCAAACGAATAATACACAAGCCTATATTAACCTTAATGATCGATAATGCGCCATGCCTGCTCATCAATGAATTCTCGTTTTCGGAGGCGATGAACACATTTTTTCAAAATAATATCACCCTCGGGAAAATACCGCAGGAGTGGGAGTCTATCAAATTCCTGATTGAAATTAGGAACGATTATAAAAATCACAATAAGGATATTTTGGAAAATCCGGTTGAAGAACTTCTTAAAAAAGAAAAGGTGCAATATGTCCGAAACATAAAGACACTTTTTGCTAAAAACAACAAACATCTTTCCATCAATAAAACACCAGGTGAGATCGATTTTATATTCTTATTCAAAAACAGGGTCTTTATTGCGGAGTGTAAAAACTTGACGAAGCGTTATGAAATGCACGGCTATTACCAGGATATAGCCAAATTTACTAGTGAGTATAACGCAAAAATGGAAGAGAAACTTGCATTTCTGAATAACAATAAATTAAAACTACAGGAACACTTACAGATCGAATTTAAAAAATCTGAATTGGATATAAACAATTTTAAAATAGAGGGGATATTTATTATTAATACGCCAACCTATTATTTGTTAAACAGTAGATACAAAATATACACGTTCCATCGATTAGCACTTTTTTTAAAGGGCGATGATTTCTTTTCCAAATTTATAGCCTGGCCCCAAAGTACTCAGAAATACAAAATCGGCTGGCCTTTTGTCGATAATTTACGAAAAGTATTAACTCAATCAACTAACCAATAATGTCACCACTTGAACTTGCCATTTCCCGTTTAAAAATTCTGGACCTAAGTAGTTTTCCCGGCAAAGAGGTTGCCGGACATCTGGAAAAATTCGGATCGATAGCTGCTATTGACTACTGGTTACACCCTGGGAAAAAAATACTGCGTGCCCGGCCTCATCAAAATGATGGACCATTTACGGAAAAATCCCTCCTGAGTTTCAAGCCGCAACAATTCAATACAACCTATCAAAGAGCAAGTACTCCGGAAAGAACGATGTTTTATGGAAGTGTAATCCCTGAAGATTTGGACAAGGGCGATCTGGATAATGAAAGATTTATCGTTTCTATGGAAGCTATGAAATGGTTAAGGGATAATGATACCTGCGGTTACAAAAAAATCACTTATAGCAAGTGGGAAGTTACAAAGGACATACGGCTGTTTGGCATGCTCCATAAGAACGCTTATTATGAGGCTAGTTCAAATACTAAAAAAATTATGGATGACTATTATGCGTTTCTTAAAAAACATCCGGAAAGAGAACAAGAATCACTGCTTGCCAATGAATTTTTAGCCGAAGAATTTGGCAAAGAAGAGTGCGAACCCGATTATCACTATATTATTTCTGCACATTTTATAGAATTTATCACAGGAAGAGGGGTTGATGGAATATTATATCCGAGCGTAAGGGTTGGAGGAAGGGGGTACAATATTGCTATAACACCCGAAGTTGCAGCGAAGAAAATAAAATTAGTTGCAGCTGGTGAATGTTCAATCTATAAGAGATTTAAACGTAGTATTATCGACAACGATACACAAGTAATTATTGCTGATGATAGTCAACCATTTGAATATGCTGCGGTTGCCCCAGAGTATCATTCAGGTGAGCAGGCTTGCTTAAAGGAATTAGGCGTCAGTAAAATTTCAGAACTCTGTGAAAAATAAAATTATATAAAGAATTCGCTGAAAGCTTAAATTTAACGATTGAGGAATCACATGGCGCAACTGCCATTTTGTTTTTGTGGTACTGTCTAATTATTTAATGGTCTATTTTAAAGATGAATTCTACAGCCTTATTCGCACAAATAAAAACGCTCATTTATCGCCAGGGTATATCTACCGATAGCTAAAGTTATAGGCATTGAAACCGGAGCTTGGATTAATTACATAAAAAATAAGATGCCTGCAGCGAACGCCTGATTAGGTAGTGTACGCCAATTTCTCGATCTATTATTAACCACCCTTAGGGGAAGGTATTCGAACCCTTTTCTATCAGATTTACGCTTTCTGACAACTTCTTGATAGATCGTAATGAAAAGTAGAATTTTCTCACATCTTTTTGGGCTTGATCTTGCACTTATAGATAGTTATATTCAGTTACCTTTGTCTATGGATGCACAAAATATAACTGCTGTATGTGCGGTTTTCATTTCTGTTATTTCTCTGATTGTAAGTATGCGGGCGATGTATATACAACGCGTGCATAACAAGAAGTCAGTTAAACCCATTGGACAAATTACGCTCGGAGACTATACGGAAGAATTGTATGTCCGATTGGATAATAATGGAACCGGGCCACTTGTTGTTACCAATGTTATAGTTACCTACCTTAATGTCCAATATCCAAGTTTAATTGGAGCAATACCTCAGTTCATTAAAGAACCAATTCATTGGGTAACTTTTGTTGAAGAAGGCAATGAAAAATCCATATTGCCTGGTAAAAGCCTAATCTTGTTAAAAGCTTTGCACGGCGGCGTGCCAAATAAAAAATTGATAACTGTCGAGGATAATAACTTCAGCGCTTTACGTAAAGCATTAGGACAATGCACTATTTCAATCAGTTACACTGACATTTATGGATCTACACCCATTACAGTGACAAGAACACTTACTAGGTTCGCGACTGGATTTGCAGAATCTTTAAAGGAATTATTTGAAGAATAGAGTATGCCAGCAATATGATACAACATTTTGTACCAAGAGTTTACCTCAAACATTTTGCTGAAAAGCGCAATGCTTCATATTATTTAGATGTGTATGACAAGCAAGTTGATAGAACTTTTAATACTAATATCATAAACATTTGCGCAGAAAAAGACCTTTACACCTTAAGCGAAGATTCAACCGTTGCCGCAAACAAGCTTGCTATTGAAAAAATTTACTCTGATGGCTTGGAACCAATGTATGACAGTATTTTTGGCATATTGACCAATGACACAATATTCGAAATAACCAACCAGCAACGAATAGAAATATTATTAGCTATATTTCAGCTGTATATGCGAAACCCGCGCTTTATACGAATTTCAATTGATCATCATACCGCAAGGATTCATCAATTAATTTTGAGGGCTACTTTAGAAAGTAAAAAGGGCATTACTTACCTCGAAGAAGATTTCAGTTTTCAAGAATGGTCCGAAAATCAAATCGTAGCGTATTTTAGTGATAAAGTACAAAAGCAATTTAAAGAAAATCATGTCACCGGCATAGGTGAACTCGGTACTTTTCATGAATATGCAAAGTTGGAAGTTTCCAAATGCAAGGTTGGGGGGGCCTTTTTTACAAGTGACAACCCATTGGTTTTGCAGGATATGGTTGAAAAGGAAAATGAGCATCCTCTGCAAAAAACAAAAGAATTTGTGATAGCACTTAGTCCCGAATACTCACTGAAAATATATCATGATAACACCTATAATTTAAATTCCATTTTGAGGCCAATAGTGCCGAATGGAACCTCGGCAAGCATAAATAGCGCCATCTACAAACAGGCTTCTCGTTTCATTATTGGAAAGAAAGAAAATTTTGACGCATATTTCAAAATAAAAAAACTATTAGAAGATACCACTTTTGAAAGCAAAGTCAATATGATGAGGCAAGTGGTTGCAAAGATTTCAAACGATAAGCCGGATGATCCTTCGATCAAATTGATGACACATTATCTAAATATTTTTGATCAAAATGGAAAGCTAACTTTTGAAGAAGAACAAGATTTTTATAGCCAACAAATGGCGTTGACCGCAGCGTGGAAAAAATCGCGTCTTTAATCATGCGCCGGAGTCAGGTGGTTAGAAAGCTCAAATCAAACTACTGAATTTTGCAAAAACTGAATTTCTTAAGCCATCCGAATCGGTTGCGCTTTGAATTCAATGATGATTTATTAAAGCCGCAAATATTTGTCATTCAGTTAAATCCAAATTAAAGGCAAATCGCGTAACGTTATAAAGCATAGCGGCGACTACTTTTCTTTTCTTCAAGCGCCTTAAAGAAAAGTAGCAAAAGAAAAGGGCTGTTGACATAACCGATGAGTTCAAATTTATCAAATATCTTGTTTGCCCAAATGCGTAAGACTGTCTCGCCGTTTACGATCTGTAACCTGTATTTCACTATCTATTGACAGGTCCTCAAATTGGAGAGTAACTGTAAACATGTTAAAGCCATAACCAGATATAATCTTAATGCGCTTACGGCCGATATGCCACACAAATAAATCCTCATTCGCCCCTCTGTCAATAACGCCGGCATGCGTTGAATCAGGTTTTCCATATTGCGATGTTACGAGATCATATGCCGCTTGAATAATCTGTTTGAGTTCATCTTCGGTTTCAACCCAGGGATTATATAAGTTAACCTGATAAAGTTTGTTATGATAGAATTCGGAATTAATGATAAGGTATTGAAAGTTGCCCAAATGATAACGTTTGTTTTTTAGGTGTACTTTTTGGTAAGATTTGGATAATTCTTCAAACGTCTTTTTATTTATTCCAAATTCAATATTACCTATCACCTTATTTTGAACCGAATCGGGATAAATTTTCGATTGAGGCTTAAGTAATTGGCTAGTATCCATTACCAAGCTATCGTTAATTGCGTTATGATGTTGATCTTGACAGCCAAACGATAACATGCAAATTATTAAAATAAAAATTTTCCTGCTAAAATGATAGTTTAATAACATGGAAGGCCGCTTCGTTAATAAAACTTTTATGTAAACAATGTTACTAAATATAAGAATAATTTACCAAGGACTGTTGGCCTTTTGGACCAAAGCTGCAGAGTCAGATTGTAAATTAAACGCCAATGTCACAAAGAAAAAATATCTTTGATTATACCCCCGACCTTCCATTGCAAAAAAAAATCGACCGATAACCATGAACTTTATTCGTTTAATAGATCAAAATAACCCACCGGAATTTTTCAAGGACGATTTGCCCTTAGTTTTTTTAGGTGCATTACGGAATATCAACATCTTCGTTGGTGCTAATAATTCTAGAAAAAGCCGCTTTCTAAGACACGTTATTCAACAGGAACATAAGGTATTAATCAACTACGAGGGTGATCTGAATAAACTTTACTGGACAGGAAAAGAACTCTTAGTTGATTCGGCTAAAATCCCAAAAGAAGTGTGGCAGGACCCTTGGCTCGCGATTCGGATAGACAGGTTAGAAGACAAAAATGAGCGTGAGAAACATATAAAGGCTTTTTTTCACCGTAAAACAGGAGAGAACATAATAGATGCCCTGACCTTACGCACGCACATAGAGGAATTGGTATCCACATTACTAAATATGGCCGTACCGGACAATTTTGCTTCCTTTTATACAATTCTCGATAACCTTTATGCTACTGTTACCATGGGAGTGGAAGTCTATGATCGTATCCAAAGCTTTCAAGGAAAGAATATGACCAGCAATACACTTACCACTTTTCAAAGGCATATTGAAGCCACCTTTCCGGGAATTAATCCAGGTGAAAAAGTACCCTTCTGGCAGGAGAGGTTGCAACTACTAAAAAAGGTCTTGACATTCGCAGATGAATTGAGAAAAATAACTGTTGGGCCAACCCATCCGTATGTCACTTACCTTCCGGTTTTACGCTCCGCACGTAAACTGGAAGAGAGCAGCGATAAAATATTTGAGCAGACTTTAAGAAAGCAATATAGGATACAAACTGATTCAAAACTCACCATCGAGACTGGCCTTGATCTTTATGAAAAGGTGGGACTTGCTCGTAACGGCTCCCGCTCCGAGATCCAGGATTTTCATGCATTTGAACAATTTATTGGTGATACATTCTTTCAAGGAAAACCTATACACATCATCGCCCGGCGCAGCACAAGTACCGAAAGTCAACATCTTCATATAAGCTTACCAGATGAACGCGAAGATGTGACAATTCAAGAATTAGGTGATGGGGTACAAGGTGTTATTTCCTTATTATTTCCAATTTTTACAGCAAAATCAAATAGCTGGATACTTATCGATGAACCCGAAAACCACCTTCACCCAGGATACCAACTGATACTTATACAAGCACTTGCTTCAAACCCTTCGCTAATTGCGAAAAACCTAACTTTTTTCATTAACACACACTCCAACCATATTTTGTCCGAATCCTTTTTAAGCAAGGCCGGATTGGAGGTTTTCGTATTTAATAAAAAAGATAAAGATTCCTCTGATATTAAGTCGATCATCGGCCAAGAGCACTCCACGCTAAAAATGCTTGGGGTATTAAATACTTCTGTTTTGATCAGCAATTGCACAGTTTGGGTAGAAGGCATTACAGACCGACTGTATGTCAAAGCATTTCTGCATGCCTATTTGCAATCATTATCGCACGATAGCTACCGACCGCATGAAGGCCTAAATTATAGCTTCGTGGAATATGGTGGCAAAAATTTAAGCCATTATGATTTTGAAAGTGATAGCATTGGATATCAAGATATCATCCAAGAGATCAATACCGTATTTCATAATGCGAATGTTTTCCTACTAGCTGACCACGATGGTAAAGACGAAAAGCATAAAGCCTACGAAGCGATAATACGACCTAATTTTGTTTACCAACATACCGAACTGCCTGAAATTGAAAATCTTATTCCTACACAGATTTGGAAAAATTATCTGTTAGAAGAAGTCGGTGTCGACCCAGAAACTATAGCGAAAATTGTTGCAATAGAATCTGTACAGCAAAAACTTGGCGCTTATTTTCAAAAGATCATTAAAAAAAAAGGCAGTTCCGTTGCGATAGAAAAAAAACAAGGTGGAGGAACTCTTGCTTACCCATACAAAAAAGGAATCGCCGAATATGTTTACCACAAAGTAATATCCGGTGATATTACTTGGGAACACCTTTCGCAATCTTCTGTTTTAAACCATATCGTGGAAAAGCTCTATAAGTTTATTGAGAGTAGAAACAAACGAGTTTAAATTCATTAAATTTAAATCAACTATCTAGACTGTACCAATCGCCAACCTTTTATCTTTCTATTAATTCTTAGATCACACCATGGAAAAATCAAACTCTGCAACTTCATTAGTCTTCATTGCTTTAATCTTCATTCTTAGTTGCACTCAATCGGTCAACACTGCAAAAGTCTCAATGCAGAAAGATACAATAAAAACTACTGCAAATGATTCGGGCTTTGAAATAATTAAGACAACTAAACTAATAACTGGCAATGCAACTAAAGAGTATTCAACAAAAGAAAGGAAGTTAACCCAATTCGCACTAGATCAACAATCGCGGAAAGAGACGGAAGCGATATATATAATTAAGATTTCTGATAGTAAAGTACTGATTTGCGATTCAATGGAACATGTTTTAAAAAGCCTTTCGGTCGTTAAAAAATGGACTGACAAATCGGGTCCCTCGACCGTTTATGATTTGACAGATGGAAATCGTATTCAATATTCACTTGACTACTATATTGATTATCAAAAGAAAGATTTCCTCGCATTTAGATTTAGTAAAACATTACAGACATATACAAATGACAATAATTAAATTGTCGACAAGCAATGCGTCGCATTGCAATTTAGTGATCATTTTAATTATTTTAAGTTTCAGCGGCTAGACAAGCCAGACCCATTATGCCACGCTTAATTCTGCATATTATTTAAATTATTTATTGGAGTAACATTATTTTAATTCCCACTTGGTGCCATCGGAAAAAACAACCTCAATTGGCCACGCCAAAATCACTCTTTTCCCGTCCCGGCTCAGAATGTTCCACTCAGAACTTGTTTGTCTATTTGGTTTTAAGGGTTCATCCGTAAACCCAGCTCCAAAGCCTTTTTGAAGACCTGTTCCCATATCCGCTGGATCACCAAAGACATTTTCACCATACCACCTAAACTTAATACCATCAATGCGCTTTACCGATACATTCTTGTATTGAAGTTGAATGTCCTTATAATTTGAATATTCCTTTTTTACAAGCTTTGCCGATATGACTTTAATCGGCGCTTTGTATAAACCTGCTGTATCGATCAAAGCCTTTTTTAAAATTGAGTCCGTTTGGTGTTGAACCTGGTCTTTAAAATTTCTTCCATAGGTTTTCTTCGAAAAACTATCTAGTTGAGCCTGTTTCTGTGCCTCTGTTTTTTCAGGTTGCTGATTGCAGGAGAGAAATCCCAAAAGGATAAGTGGTAACAATCTTTTCATTATGCCAAGGTTTGATTGCCAATTTAGCCATTATCCTTTGATTGCGAGGCGCTCGTTTATTATAAATTTTTAATTATGCTTTTATTCCTCAAAAAGCGAAAAGTTAATTATGCTTTTATTCCTCAAAAAGCGAAAAGCAAGCCATGTTTTCGCAGTGCGAAAACGAGGCTTGCCGGGGCACCCGGACCCGAAATGCTTCACTTTATTCAGCATTTATTTTTTGTGTTTGGTAGTAACAAATTGCAAAAATTGGAGTTAAATAGATGCTTGGTCTTAGCCAGGTCTTAAATGCGGGATGCAGCCGTAGCCCTTTTCGGGTCGATCAGACTGTCAAAGTCTTGACAGTAATATCCAAAACAAATTTCAGGCTGAACGAATGGCAAGGCCAAAAATTCCCTCTACTGAACTCCGTTCAGTCAATTTTACGATCAGGATAACCAAGGCTGAACAGCAGCAGCTTGTTAGGCTTGGTGAAATATGTGGAAAGGCCCCGAGAACACTTGCAAGGGAGAAACTTTTCAAAGGCCGGTTCCCTCAACCTAAGATGGCAAAGCTTGATCTTAGTTATTATTTGGAACTCAAAAAAATAGGTGTCAATCTAAATCAACTGACTCGATTGGCAAATGGTGGCAGACTTCCGCGTGAATTGCTTGCGTTGCTAATGAAACTGGACAAACGCCTTGAACTTACAATCGACAAGGTCGTTTATGATAGCCATTCAGAAAATCGGTAAGAGTTTTATGGGCGCTTTAAATTATAACCTGAAAAAGCTGAATCTGCCTGACAAACGTATTAGGGGCGAACTTTTGGCAAGTAATTTTATGAGCATTGATTCACGGGTTATCAGTAAGGAAATTGGTATGGTTAGAAGCCTGCGGCCCAATTTAAACAGGTATGTTTACCATACCAGTTTAAATTTCCCAAACGAGGATCAATCCCAATTGTCCAATGATAAGCTGTTAGCTATTGCGCTTGATTATTTGCAGGCTAACGGGTTTACGAATAACCAGTATATGATTTTTCGACATCATGACGCTTGCCACCCCCACCTGCATCTTTTAGTGAACCGCATCTCTTTCGATGGAACGGTAGTTTCTGACAGCAATAATTACCGGAAAAGTGAAAAAATACTCAGGGAGTTAGAATATCGGTATAACCTTATATCAGTTGAGCAAAGTAACTTCAGAACTATTGAACAAAATAGCAGAATAACTAAAGAGCAGAATAGCATTGGAACTAAGTATCAAAAGAACCTTGGAACAGTAGAACGAAATAACAATATATCCCGGCGGCGTCCTACGCGTAACGAAGTCGGTATGATGATCAGAACAGGCAAAGCATCAAATAAACTCTTATTGCAGGAATTGATATTAGAATTGATCCGTCAGCAGCCAAAATCTATCGCTGAATTCATTCGTAATGGAGAAAAATTCGGGATTAGCTTCTTATTTAACCAGGCATCTACCGGCAGGGTCTCGGGTATAACTTATTTCTTCAAAGATTTTAGGGCCAAGGGTCAGGGGTTAGGAAATCAATTTAAATGGGCGGAGCTTATCAGGAAAGTTCCATTTGATCCGCAAATCGATAGCGCTGCAATTGCCGAAGCGAATAACCGAACGATGGGTAAGTTCGGGTTAACGCCAAATACGATTATACCGGATTCTATAAATGAAGCAGAAGGTCATAATGTAAACTCCGAAGCAGTTGGGTCTATTATGTTTGAAGCCGAGGGTCTGTCCGAAAGCAAACAAATAGGTACGGATTCACAGACAGTTGACTTATATGATCAATCAGATGCCAACAGTAGAAGTATTGATATTCAAATAGCGGATGATATTGATGATGAGGCCGTCTTGGGAAGAAACAGGCATAGAAAGAAAATGGCGAGGACAAACAGACGTTAGGCACAATAAAAGTTTAAAAATGGGTATATTTGATTATTATTACTTGAGACAGATATGGAAGTAATACTGGATAGTGAAAAGAAGCCATGCGGAGTTTTTCTTCCTCTCGAAGAATGGGAAGCTCTGAAATACGGCATTAATAAAGCCAGCAACTTGTATAAGTTGATGGATGAGCTAAGTCATCCCGATATTTTCGAGATGAATGCGGAACAGTTCTCGCAATATATGGAACCTGCATCTGCTGAAGTCGTAAAAAAGGCGTTGGATAGCGGGCTGTATGTATCCTACCCTGCCGGCGCCGAACTGCCTGATAATTTTATCCACGAATACAAAAACGGAAAGAAGGTATTAGTGGAAATTGACCCGAATAACGGGAAGGAACGCTTCCTCAGAAATCTCTAACCGACATGCCCCAGTTTTTAGTTGTGGCCGGCCCGAACGGTGCCGGTAAGAGTACGTTTTCTGCCCATTTTTCCCGGCCCGGTGCTTTAATTTTTGACCCGGATGAACAAAAACATAAAATTGAAAAGCAATATCCAGATATTTCGCTTGACGCGTTGGAGTCGGAGGTGACACGAAAATATAACATATTCGAAACCAAAGCACTTAGTTCCCATTTGCATTTGACCGTGGAATCAAATCTTCGAAATGATTTTCTGTCGGAACGAGCCGAATTTTTCCATGACAACGGTTACGAGACAAGGATGATTTATATGCTCTTGCCCGATTTGAAAACATCAATGGATCGGGTAAATCTCCGTGTAAAGCAAAAAGGGCACTTCGTTGATGCAGAAAGCATAAGAACTAATTTCGAGAAGGGACTTGAAAACCTGGGTAAAACAGCCACCAGCTTTGATCAACTCATGATTTTGTCTGCTGCAAATACTGCATTAGAAAAAACGCAGCCACAATTATTGCTTACTGTAAAAAACGGTACAATTACACAGAAAAGTGAAAAGATACCTTTATGGTGCAGGGACATGATTAACAATATCGAGCAAATAGTTGGTTCACAAGTTTTCACAAGAGGCCGAAATAGAGATTGATCGTATTCCGTAGAGTAAACCGGAAGTTTTTGGGCATTCCCCCGATTATCATCGGGGTCCGGCTCTCCGCTTTATCTTCTGCGAAGGATGCCGCTGTGATCCGTAATGCATTTTTTTATATATTCGTAGTTCAATCGGCACTCAATGCCGAATTGTGATAAGGTTTAGGTAAAAACCTCCAAGCGGCAAGCGCAAGGAGGTTTTATTTTTAAATGAAAAAGGAACGCCTGTGGCGTCCCTTTCAATGATATGTTTTAGATTGAGTGTTTACTTTACTTGATTTTTGAGTAACTCTACTTTTTCACGCTCACTTGCTAACAGCCTCTCATAAAGTTCTAATATTTTTTCAAGCGGATTGATCGTGCACAAATAATTATTGTTATTCTGGCTGTTGTCGGTGAACGTATTTGCTATAATATTGAATACAGCATCCTCGGAAAATGCCTTAATAGCTTCCGATGTTAAGCCTAATGCTTTGGCAATTTTTTCTAAAGCTTCGTCCTCAACTTCAGCGCTTTGCTCAATCTTAGAAACCGCTTGTTGACTTATCCCTAATTCTGCCGCTAACGCTTCTTGTTTAATGCCTTTTAGCTCCCGAAGTTTGGAAATTTTCCTTCCGATGTGTATAGTCTCTGCCATAGGTCAAAGGTATTGGTATTTTGTAAATGTAAGAAACAACTTTCGGTTTGTAAAACACACCCGCGCATGGTTCGGTACGGCGCGACGACTCATTTCCTTTGAATTACCGGACAATGCCGCCCGGTGTCAAAAGTAGGCTAATGAATACTGAACTTAACCAATGGGCTAATTGCCCAATAAATCTTTCAATTAGTGAGATCGAAAATCCCTTCATCGTCATTGACGATTTCTTTTCAGCTGATGATCTTCACGGACATATCACTTACCTGGAAAAGTGGCGCGACAGAGTTATTAGTCCCGGATATTATGTTGATCTGAAAGGCAGTCCGTCCGGTCTGCTTTGGCGACATGAACTAAATATTAGGCTTGTCGAAAGTGTTGCGCTGTTATTGGAGTCGTCAAACTTTGCTTTATTAACCGACATCCCGGCAATTGACAGGTATGAAAATAAACAAGAAATCGCTTTTGTAAGGACTAAACTCAATGAATCTGAAATCACCAATCCGTTATTAGTAGTTAACACTTTCTTTCAGAAATGCCCCGTCAGCTGGTATCGCGAACAATTACAGGAATGGTTAAGATATGGACTTTCGACAAATGCTGCGAAAGAGTTTGTTAACAGCCCCGAATTGATTACAGTTTACGAGAATTTGCAAAAACTGTACGCTGCGGCGTGGGTGCTGCGAATGGCGCAAGACGCAGTGTTTGCGGAAAGTGAACAGAAAGAAGAATTGCCAGTTTCAAAGGTTCGTCTATATAATCTTGATAGAGAAACATTGCCATTGCACCATCAAATCCTGCCCAATCTGGTTTCTGTTATATTAAATAAATTGTCTACAACGTATGCGATATATTACCTTGGTTGTAAGCCAGGCACTCATGATACGGCTTTTTTGTTGGTTTTGACTGCGGATCATGAAGAGGGCGAGGCGTTGAGTTTGGGTACTATGCTTGAAGAGAGTTGCAGGCCCACTGATGCATTTATTCTTGTACACTATGCGTCGGCAGTCGTTAATGCAATTAACAAAGGCGACCATTTTTTCAATCGTGCCTTAAGCTGCCCCGCTTTATATGTTTCAGGCAACATGCTATTGCCCAATTCGGATGTCATAAAACCCAATACAGTCGTAGACCTCGGTGAGGCGAATTGGGAGCGATGGAGAAAACAGGCTAAAGAGTTTTTGTTAGGCGCAGAGTATTATTTATCGGTCGAAGCCTATTCCGCCGCCTTGTTTTCCTTGCATCAGTGTGCTGAAGATATTTTAATTGCAATCGTCCGTTCTGTATTGGGCTACAAGATCAATAGTCATAATCTTTTGCGATTAGTCCGGGTAACGCAGTTTTTTACCAATGACCTGGCTGCCGTTTTTCAAATCGATACCGAACCAGGAAAAAGGAATTTTAATATTTTGAAGGATGCCTATATAAACGTTAGATACCGGGATAATTATTCTCCCGATAGTTCATCCCTGGATATTTTATATCCCGTTGTGGCTAATTTACTGTCCACAGCGGAGCAGGTACACCATCAATTTTTATTGCGAAATAGCATTTAATGTAATCGGTTATTAAAAAATGTGTGGTTAATGGCCATTGCACAAGCTGCGGCAAACGGCTCATTACATCACGCTGTTAACACACGCTATATTTCATTCGCCGTCAGCCTCGCTGCCCCTAAACCCGTTGTTCGAACAACAGGTTTTTCTTTTTTGGAACATCAAAGGGACATTCGCAATAGCTAATGGTTTTAAATTATAACTGAAGGTTTTAGAAAATCGAACTCTTAGACCGTATAATAGCACAGCACCGCATCCACAAAATTAGCACCGCAGGTAAATCGTAAAGGGTATATAAACGGCGCGGTATATGTAAAAGGAAGGCAGCGCCGCCCTTGACAGTTTCCC
>JBEHXM010000035.1:0-40019 GCA_048498695.1 Bacteroidota bacterium | reverse complement strand
AAGATGCTTCTGCCATCCATACTTTTGGCGAACAGTTGGGTATAGCATGCCAGTTACAGGATGATATCCTGGATGTATATGGTAATCCGGAAAAATTCGGCAAACAGGTTGGAGGGGACATTATATCCAACAAAAAAACCTTCCTGCTCATCAAAGCGCTGGAACTGGCTGATCGGGTACAAACTGAGGAATTAAACAAATGGCTGACCGCACAGCAACCCGATCAAAAAGAAAAAGTATCCTCAGTAACTTCACTATATGATCAATTGCGGGTAAGACAGTATGCGGAACAAGCAATGCAGACCTATGCTGATAAAGCCTTCGCCGCATTGGATAAGATCAATCTGCCAGATGCCCACAAACAATACCTTCGCGACTTTGCTGATGGATTGATGGTAAGGGAGAATTGATTATATTTAGACTTATGAAAAAAACCTTAATCACATTTATTTTATTATCTGCTTATATTGGTGTTAACGCACAAACTGTTGACACATCGAAGTATCAAGAAAATATTACTGATTCGCCTATTTTTGTCGCAGTACAACAGCCACAACCTTTTTTGGCGGTGAGCATAAATGGTCTGATTATGTTAAAGAGAATCTTAGATACCCAGAAAAAGACAAAGCTGACGGACGTGAAGGTGAAGTATATGTGACTTTTATAATTGAAAAAGACGGAGCTATAACTAATCCCAAAGTTATAAGAGGAATAGGCGGGGGATGCGATATTGAAGCTATAAGGCTTCTTAAAAATAGCCCTAAATGGAATGCAGCTAAACAGAATGGCAAACCAGTTAGGTTTCAGTACACAGTATCGGTTGAATTTAAAAAATCATAACAAAAAGCCCCGATCTTATTCAGACCGGGGCTCCGTATTTTGATAAAGACCTTGATTACTCAGCGCCTTCTTCTTTATCAGCTTTCTTTGCTTTTGGTGCCGCCGGTTTTTTAGCTTTTGGTGCGGCTTCAGCAGCAGGTGCTTCTTCTTTTGCTTCAGCAACCGGGGCTGCTGCTTTCTTCTCAGCTTTTGGTGCAGCGGCCGGAGCTTCTGCAACTACTTTCTTTTCTGCTTTAGCAACTGGTTTTGCTTTGGGTGCTTCAGCAACCGGGGCTGCTTCAAAAGGTATTACTGATACGTATGAACGGTTATCAGCTTTCTTTTTGAAAACTACTGTACCATCGATTAAAGCAAATAAAGTATGATCTTTACCTAAACCTACATTCAGGCCAGGGTTGTGCGGGGTACCACGCTGACGTACGATGATGTTACCTGCAATTGCCGGCTGACCACCAAATATCTTGATACCTAAACGTTTGCTATGCGACTCGCGGCCGTTTCTTGAACTACCGGCCCCTTTTTTGTGTGCCATTTCTTATACTTTTTATAGCCGATCTCAATCAGCCAGTTTAAACCTTAATTATAATTTGATCCCTGTGATCTCGATCTTTGTGAATTGCTGGCGGTGGCCATTTTTCTTTTTGTAACCTTTTCTTCTTTTCTTTTTGAAGACGATTACTTTATCACCCTTTAAATGAGACACGATCTTAGCTGATACTTTAGCACCTTTCAAATCAGTTCCTAATTTGAATTTACCTTCGTTTTCTGCTAATAACACATTGTCAAATTCAATACTAGCGCCTTCATCTCCCTGTAAACGGTGTACAAAGAGCTGCTGGTCTTTAGCAACTTTAAATTGCTGTCCGGCTATACTTACTATTGCGTACATGGTTATTAATTATTGTTTTAAAATTTGAGGTGCAAATATAGGAATTCAATTTTCAAATCACAACACCTATTTCAATGTTGTTTTGGAATTGGTTGATTGGGTTGGATTGAGTTCACTCGTCAACTGAATCACTTTTTTTGTTTAAACACAACTTATTCAACACAATAAACTTAATCTAACTTATTCAACTATTTTTCTTTCCCCTCTTCTTCGTGTAAAACCTTATTGATTTCTTTGATCAGTTGCTCATTGGCATCTTTTAATTTAGCGTCGCCATTAAATGATGCATCATATAACACCCTTTTGGTTTTACGCTTATATTTAAATTCGATCAAATAACGAGGTGGTCTCATACCGTTACGCCTTATGGTGGTATCTCCCATTTCTACCTCGGGAAAATCCCAGAATCCCAGCATAGCAGCTTTTCGATGCAGGTATAAAAGTTCTTCTTTAGGGAGGTGCAGGTTCATTTTCACCAGGGAATCATGCGCATCAACATATTGATATTTCCCTGTTCTTGAGTTGAACTTATTGATCAGGCTATCACCGGGGCCATATTGGAAATCTATCGAAACAAACTCGGTAAACTTATAAGGCGCATTTTTAAAAACGCCTGCATAGTAGTATACGCAATAGGCCACAAAAGGCACTATTATAGTCATTGTAAAAAATATTTTTCTGGTTAGAGGACGCATGCGTTTAATTATTGACTTACTGAATTATTGATTTATTGAATTGTAGAATTATTGATTTTTATTATTTATTGATCTGCAAGCTCGTTTTCCCATTTGCTGACCACTGCAGTGGCCATGGCATTGCCCAAGACATTAGTTGCCGAACGGCCCATATCTAACAAAGGGTCGATACCAATGATCAGTGCTAAACCCGCCTCGGGAATGTTAAACATACCAAGCGTAGCTGCTATGACTACTAAAGATGCACGCGGTACGCCTGCTACGCCTTTACTGGTCAGCATTAAAACCAGCAACATCGATAACTGGTGAACAAATGATAAATGTATACCATAAGCCTGTGCTAAAAACAACGAGGCAAAGGTCATGTACATCATAGAGCCATCCAGGTTAAATGAATAGCCCAATGGTAATACGAAGCTCACTATCTTATTATTGCAACCAAAACGTTCCAGTTCCTGCAGTACCCGCGGGTAGGCGGCCTCGCTGGTTGAAGTACTGAAAGCAACCAGCATGGCGTCCTGGATATTATTCACCAGTTTGAATACTCTGCCTTTTAACACAAAAAAGCCTGCTGCTATAATAATAGCCCACAGCAGCAATAACGAGAAATAAAATTCGCCAATAAAAGTAGCATAGGTAGATATGATACCTAGTCCCTCTTTTGCTACCACTGCGGTAATTGCTCCAAAGACTGCAATAGGCGCCAGCTTCATTACATAACCGGTTATTTTTAGTATCACATGGGCTATGGCATCCATCGCTTTGATCACGATTTCGCCTTTGTCGCCAATGCCTGCCGTGGCCACACCAAAAAACAGAGAGAACACCACGATCTGCAATATCTCGTTATTGGCCATTGCTTCAACAAAGCTTTTGGGTACCACATGGCTTATAAAATCTTTTAATGACAGGGCTGTTTTTTTAATATCAGTTCCTAAATGACTATCCGGCAAGGCCAGGTGCATGGTTTGGCCAGGCTGAAAAAGATTTACCAAAAGCATCCCCAGTAACAGTGAAACCAGGGTGGCGCTCAAAAACCATAACAAAGTCTTTCCCCCTATCCTTCCAACAGCTTTAATATCTCCCACTTTGGCAACCCCTACAACCAGCGTAGTAAATACCAATGGCGCTACGATCATCTTTATCAGTCGCAAAAATATGTCACTTAAAATAGTAAAGCCCTCCAGTTTGCTATCCCGTGCTGCATCTGTCTCCGTCCGCTCTTTTGCCTGCTGGGTGCGGGCAATTTTAAGTTGCTTATATTCTATAGCGCTGCTATCCTTTAATCCTTCTAATTGTGCGCCAATTGTTTTTATATTCGCATCCGCAACGCTTATCTTAGTGTTGAGCTTATCAATTACCTTAATATTGTAAACATAACCGGTTATAATACCGAGGATGAGTGCAATAAAAATGTACAGCGTTAGTTTACTTTTCTGCATATTAAAACGGAGCTGCGAAACTACGACTATTTACCAAAATAATTATATCAGAGGAATGAGCATACAAACATATGGCGTAGCGGAGATCAAAAAAGAATTGCAGCATTTGGATAATGCCCAGTTAGCTGAGCTGTGCCTGCGCCTGGTGCGTCATAAAAAAGAGAATAAGGAATTGACAGGTTATCTTTTATTTGATGCTGATAATGAGCGGGCATTTATTGATGGTTTGATATCCGAGAGTGGATTGATGTTTAGCCAGTTACCCTATAATAATTATCAGCTGGCTAAAAGCTTGCGCAAAATATTGAGGTTTCTGAATAAGTATCTCAAATTTATGAGTTCAAAGGAAGCGGAGATTGAACTGCTGATCAGTTTTTGCCGCAACTACATTCAGTATGTCGACAAGAGGGCATCGTCGTATAAACCTTTGCGACTGATATTAACCCGGCAACTGGATAAAATACGCAGTGCAATAACTAAATTACATGAAGACCTGCAATTTGATTACAGCCAGGATTTTAACGCCATGGCAGGCGAAGCAGAAGAAAAATTAAAATGGCTGAATATGAATGACTATTTATTGTAAGCTAAAAGACCAAAGCTTTTCTTTAAATCAATATAGCTTTCGGCTTTAGACTTTTTGCTTTCAGCTTAAAAAAGGCTTTCTGCTTTAGCCTTTAAGCTTTCAGCTCCAAAACGTATTATTGTAACAATTTATGATCGCCCATATCTAACCTGTAAAAGTTAATTGAATTGGATACTAAAGAAGCAGCCTTCAAGCGAATATTTGAAGCTAATTCAAAAAAAATATACCATTTATGCTATGGCTATACCGGCGATGATGATGCCGCGAATGACCTGCTACAGGAAACTTTTTTAAAGGTTTGGCAAAACCTGGATAAATTTCGCAACCAGGCACAAATATCTACCTGGATCTATCGTATAGCTGTTAATACCTGTTTGACCTATTTAAGGTCTGAGAAACGACAGGCTAAAGATGAGCTGACCCCACAGATCGCCGAAAATCAAAGAGAGGAATATTCGGAGAAGAATGAGCAGGTGGCCCTGCTTTATAAGTGTATATCGAAGTTGGAAGAATCAGAAAGAATTATTATTACTATGGTGTTGGATGAAGTGCCGTACCCTGAAATTGCCGATATATCCGGCATATCAGAGGGCAACCTGAGGGTGAAGATATATCGTATTAAACAAAAATTAACAGAGTTATTTAACCACTATGAAAGACTTTGAGCATTTGATCTCCGTTTGGCAGGGCCAGCCAAAAAAGGAGCAGCTTTCAGTGGATGAAGTGCTGAAGCAGGTAAAAAAAGGGATCAGGGGTATAACCAGCCAGTTATACTGGGGCATAGTTGCGATGGTGGCTGTGCTAGTGCTCACTTTTGTTATTTTGTTTTTCTTTGTGTTCCAGTCGTGGATAACTTATGTAGGAATATTTACCATGTTGGTTACCATGCTGCTCTATGCGGTCATGATCATCCGTAACTACCGTATCCTTAACAGGCGCGATGCCACTCTTAACCCCAACGAATACTTACAGGACCTGAAAGAATATCAAAAGAACAGGGCTAAAATAACAGGCTGGTTCTATTATATCTACCTGTTGCTCATCAGTGTAGGTCTCTCGCTTTATTTTATAGAAATACTCAGAAATGCCTCTACCTTTTATAAAATAGGTGTTTATAGTATTACCATTATCTGGTTCCTGTTTCTAACTTTTTTTTACAAAAAGCGAATTTTCAAAAACGAAGAAGAGAAACTGAACCTGATGATAGACAGGTTAGAGCGTTTACAGGGCCAGTTTGAATGACATAATTTGAGAATTTGACAATTTGAAAATTTAAAAAAGCGTTAATTTGAAATAGTTAATTTTCAAATTGCCAAATTGAATAATCTTCAAATTAAAATAGTCGAACCTTCTGATGTAAACGAGTTACTTACACTCAGTTATCAAACTTTTTACGACGCATTTTTTATACCTTTTAACAGTGCCGAAGATTTTGAAGCCTATACTTCGGTAGCTTTTAATGTCGACAAGCTTTTATCAGAGATCAATAACCCGGATTCAGTATTTTACTTTGCCTTAATAGATGATGAAAAGGTGGGGTATATAAAACTTAACTACTCGTCAGCTCAAACTGAATTACAGGATGAAAATGCGGTTGAGATAGAACGCATTTATATACTGCAAACCCACCAGGGTAAAAAGATCGGTAACCAGTTATTGGATTTTGTCACTGCAAAAGCTATTGAAGTCAAATTACACTACATCTGGCTGGGTGTATGGGAGCATAATATTGATGCCCAGCGCTTTTACGAACGTGCCGGGTTTGTCAAATTTGGCAGCCATGATTTTTGGGTTGGCAATGATAAGCAGACGGATTTTTTGATGAAAAAGATGCTATTATGAACAATATAACAGCTTGTCATGCTGTACGCAGTGCAGCATCTTCTTCGCCCTATTATTTGTAGAAGATTCTTCGCTATGTCCAGAATGACAGGAAGAGTAAAATGATTCAGCCCCTCATAAACGGATTAAAATTCCTCGTTCCAACCTCCATACCCGCAGCACGGCACACAGTTTTATCACCAAATTTAAAATTGATCTGGTCCATAGCCTGGTAAAGCCGTATCTGTTCTTCATTATCTTCAAACAAATTAATCTGGTAGCTGCCTGTGCAAAGCTGGCTCAACCTTACCCCTATCAACCTAACGGGTCTGTGACTATTCCATGCTTTCTTGAGCAGGTTTTTAATACCCGGTATCAATATGTGCTCAGCGGCGGTCAATGGTATTTTTTCCTGTTGGGTGTGGGTTTCAAAATTGGCATACCGCACTTTAATAGCCAGGCATGATGCCAGTTTATTTTCGCGCCGCAATTTGGATGATAGTTCCTCAGTCATGGATACCAGGGTCGATTCCAGTGTACGAGTGTCTGATATATTGGTGTGAAAGGTGCATTCCGTCGATATCGATTTACGATCTGAATGCGGTATGATCTCGGAATGATCTACCCCTCTCGCCTTATCATATATCCATCGGCCATTCTTGCCAAATATCGTTTCCAGGAAACGCAGCTCTACCCTTTGCAGGTCGCCTATTCTTTCAATGCCATATTCATAGATCCTCTTTGCTGTGCTCTCTCCCAATCCTGGTATAGCCGATATATGCAAGGGTGCTAAAAACTGCATCTCGCTGCCATGCGGCACAAAAAGCTGGCCGTTGGGTTTGGCCCGGTTGGTCGCCATTTTAGCAACCGTTTTACCTGATGCCATGCCGAATGAGATGGGCAACCGTGTTTCTTTAATGATCCTTTGCCGCACCTGCGAAGCCAGTTTATAAGGATCATAAAAGCGATCGGTGCCTGTCAGGTCGATATAAAATTCGTCAACGGATGATTTTTGATACAGCGGCACCATTTCGTGAATGATCTGTGTTACCTCTTTCGATGCCTGCGAATACAATTCGTGGTTGCCACGCAACACAATCGCATCAGGGCATAGCTTAAGTGCCTGCGCCGTAGGCATAGCTGAGTGCACCCCGAATTTGCGCGTCTCGTAGCTGCACGACGCCACTACCCCCCGCTCTGCCGAGCCGCCAATGATCACCGGTTTACCTATCAGATCAGGATTAAATTTGCGCTCAACCGATACGAAAAAGGAATCGAGGTCGATATGTACAATATATTTTTTGGCCGTCACACTACAAAAATGAAAATAAATTTGCACAAATACTAAAATTTTTAGCATATTTATATCCCTGATTTGAAGAGGTTGATTAAGTTGGATTAGGTTAAGTGGTTGATTGGTTAATAATAGTACGATCTAATACATTCAACTTAATCTAACCTAATTAACCTAATCAACTCAATATAACTGAAACAACATGAAAGGATATGCAGATTATATGATGGTGCTTTCGCCACCGGATAATATTAGCGGACAGATCGCTCAACATAAGACAGAGGCAGGTGAAATAATTGGTGCTTACGAAAGTCAGCGTTCTAAAGCACATATCACAGTTAAACCTATGCCTCGGCGCAAGCCTTACATGGCCGAGCCTGAAATAAGGGGTTTGAAAAACAACCTGCAATTGCTCCCGCCGGTATCCCTTACGATAGATAGCTTCGACTTTTTTACGCATGGCGATGAGTACCGCACTGTGTACGCTAAAATCCGGTCGACCGGCCAAACCAATCAATGGTTCAAAGCGCTGAAAAAAGTGCTGAACATTAAAGACTACCTTGTGCCGCATATCACCATAGCACGCAACATCCATGTTGGCGCACACAATAAGTTGTGGCCGCATTTTAAGAAGATAAACTGGGTAGAGGATTTTGAAGTAGCGCAACTCACCGTATTGCACCGGCAGGCCTTTGAAACATTTGCCCCCTGGGAAGTTTACCTTGAAATCCCTTTTGAGGCCAGGCATCTGATGGTTGAAGCTCCGCCAAAACCGTCATTAGTAAAGCCGCTGGGTGGCAATTATTCAGCAAGCGGGCAGATCAGTTTGTTTTAAGCTGAACAGAGTATGAAACACCTGCTTGTCATGCTGAACGGAGTGAAGCATCTTCTTCGACCTGCTTTTTCGATTTGTATATTTTAGAAGATCCTTCACTCCGTTCAGGATGACAAATTCTTATTAGAATCAAGTCACTATTATGAATATCTACCAGGATTACCTCATCATCCTTTCGTTGCCTGCTCATCTCAACGAGGAAGTAAAAAAATATAAAAGAAGCAGCGCCCGGCTGATCGGTGATTTTGAGGGGATGCAAAGCAAGGCGCATATCAGTATGAAAACGCTCAAGCGACAAAGGCCAGGTGAGCCGGATCAATTATTTGCGAAACTGGAAAAGGAACTGTCATTAATAGAGCCATTTACTCTACAGATCGGTGGCTTTGCTACTTTTTTACCAACAGATTTTACTACCATTTATGCGGCTATCAAGTCTACACCTGAAATGGAAGACTGGTTTAAGCGGTTAAGGAAATGCCTTGAAGAGAAAAAGGCGGTACCACACATCACCATCGCACGGCAGGTTCCGAATGATAAAGCCAAAAAGCTATGGCCTAAATTTAAAGACAGAGTATGGGACGACGAATTTGAGGTGGACAGGTTGACCATTCTGCAGCGAAATAGTCACGGCAAAGAAAGATACTGGCGCAAATTCAAGGAAATCACTTTCAGAGGTGACAAGGAACTGAACAGGTTGATAGAAAAAGAGAAAGGTAAAAAGAAGGTCATTGCTGATGAGAATCAGATGAGTCTTTTTTGAGCTGAAAGCTAAAAGCAGAAAGACCAAAGTCTTTTTATATACAACTTAAGCTAGCCTTCAGCTTTAGACTTTCTGCTTTCAGCTTAAAAATCCTTTTTTAACATTTTCTTAACCCATATCAACCTTTTGTATATCTTTGTGCCGGGGTAAGTCTTTTACGACCAGCTCCTCTTGAACTCCCCCAGGGTGGGAACGCAGCAAGGGTAGAGGGTTGTAGCGGTGCGATAAAAGTAGCTTACCCTTTTTTTATTTTTTTCCGGCGAGATTGTCAGCACTTGAATTTTCAGAATTCAGGATCTATCAGAATTATTTATTAGAGTTTTGTATCACGAATGGATGCCATTTGCGATATTTAAATGCTGTTAATTTGACTCATTCCACAAAATCAAGTTCAGATCACTACTATGGAAATCAAAAACGAAGAACACCATCACGCAGGTGCATTTTATATTGACGACAATGGCTCGCGGCTGGGCGAAATGCGCTACCTGACCAGGGATAACATCATGAACATTTACCACACCGAAGTAAACGAACAACTTCAGGGAAAGCACATGGGCGAAAAATTGGTAGAGGCCGGTGTAAATTTTGCACGGGAAAATCATCTTAAAATACTGCCAACATGTACCTTTGCGCGATCGGTTTTTAATAGGGTAAAGGAATATGGGGATGTGCTGGTGCAATGATATATTTCTGTATAATTGAATTATGAGAAAAATTTGTCTTGCAGCACTCGTACTAGCAATCTCGGTATTTGATTCAAAATCCCAAAGCCTTTTTGTAAAAGAGTATCATAAATATAAAATCGATACTACAGTTGATGTGGTAATTCTATATAAGAGTAATTTCTATTGTCTTAAGTCAAATCACGACGTTTTCGTTATTAATTCAAAAACAAACCTTATTGATTCATCATATAAAGATAATTCAAGGGATGTTAAAATTTCAAATCTTTACCTGCATAATGATACCCTTATTGGAATAAATAAATCAAATACCTACTATTTAAATACTTCAACCCATAAATGGATATTCTTTAAGACTGGATATCATATTCCTCCAATTTATGAAGATTATAAATTTATAGTTAATTCGTCATGCAGTGGTGAATTTGGAGGATCGCTATATTTTATTGATAAAAAGACGAATATCAGATACGAATGTAGATGCAATTGTGCTGTCTCTTTACTTAAAAATAATGGAAAATATAACGTGACTGCTTCGTTAGCTCATTTAGCAGGCTTTACCAATGTTTTCGAAATTGAAGATCCTTTAAAATTAAAAGTTTATAATAGGGATTACATTAAAAAGAAAAGGGACGCAGCAAAGAAAAAACATCAATTATATGTTGGAGTAATTGGGGACGATGAAAGTAATTCTACACAAGGAACGACTCAATTAATTGATTCAGTTGGAATTACATCGGCAACAAGTTTCATTTACAACTCAAAGATTTATTACGTAGTCAAAAAATATAAAGATGTTTCAATAGATACAATAAGCAATAAGAAATTGATCCCTATTGAAGACTTAACTAATTCAAATACGTGGAATGATTATACACAAGTTCGTAATTGTTATAATAAACCAGTTGTTACATTTGAAAATGATCATGATACCGGGTTTATCTATATTGACGATAACAAACTTACATTTTATGTATTCAGCAAAACACTACACTAAATGCTCGATATACTCATCATAGGCGGTGGCCCCATTGGTTTGGCTTGTGCTTTGTCGGCACAAAAGGCCGGTTTAAGTTATATTATTATTGAAAAAGGCTGCCTGGTCAATTCGTTGTACAACTACCCTTCTACCATGACCTTTTTCAGCACATCAGAAAAGCTGGAGATCGGCGGGATACCCTTTGTGACCATCAGCAATAAACCTAACCGTGCCGAGGCACTGGAATATTACCGCAGGGTAGCATTTTCCAATCACCTTAAAGTTAATTTGTTTGAGACCGTTACCTGTGTGGAACAGACAGATGGTCACTATACCGTTACTACCAGTAAAGCGACCTACAAGGCAAAAAAGATCATCATTTCAACTGGTTTTTATGATATTGCCGTTAAACTAAATATCCCGGGCGAAGACTTGCCCAAAGTGCAGCATTATTATAAAGACCCGCATTACTATGCTCTGCAAAAGGTGGTAGTGGTGGGTTCAAGTAATTCGGCTATTGATGTGGCTTTAGAAACTTATCGTAAAGGCGCTGAGGTAACCCTGGTGATCCGTGGCGAAGAAGTGAGTCACCGTGTAAAGTACTGGGTGCGGCCCGATGTTATCAACCGCATTAAAGAAGGTAGTATTAAAGCTTACTTCAACTCATCGCTTACTGCCATACGCGAGCATGAGGTGGACATCCAAACCCCGGACGGACAGGTTACCATCCCCAATGATTTTGTGATGGCGATGACAGGTTACCGGCCCAACTTCGAGTTTTTGAAGAAAATGGGCATCGAATTATCAACCGACGAAAAATGTCTCCCCCATTATAATCCGGAGACTATGGAAACTAACCTGCCAGGTATTTATTTGGCTGGCGTGGTTTGCGGCGGCATGGATACTCACTTATGGTTTATTGAAAACTCCCGTATCCATGCGGAAATGATCATTGATGATATTGTAAGCAAAAAATAATCAGTCTTTAACCTCTGGGTGCGGCGCATAATCTATTGCCTCAGGATGCACTTCGGGATGAAAAGGATCGTAATAGTAAATACCTTTCTTGTTGTATAATTTCAGCTCGCCTTTTAGTTTTTCTTTAAATTTGGTAGTATCCTTTACAGCAGGTGCAGTCCATCCTGCCTCAGACATGGCCGCCAAACGGGGAAATAACATATAATCCAATCGCTTTTCAGAAGCAATAGTTTCGGTCCATACATTGGCCTGTATGCCTACAATATTCGGTGAACTTATTACCGTACCATCCATCTGTTTGTCCGGGAAATTATAGACATCGATCACACTGTTAAAAGCCGTATCAGCCCATTTACGGCCAGATATGTGGGCACTATCCTGTACAAAATCAAAATACATAGGCAGCCGCGGGCAAAGCACCACCTGGTAATTTTTTTTTAGAGCCAGAGCCAGTTGCTCAGGCTTATTTTGACGCCACCAGAAAACAGTGGTCTTATCAGCAGGCAGATCGGCGTCGGTAGCCTCGTCCCAGCACAATATTTTATCACCTGATTTAACCACTGAATCAGCCATTCTTTTGATAAAATAAAACTGCAGGTCGTTTAGCGTTGCAATCTTTTTATCGGCCATCGTGGCCGTGATCTGCGGACTCTTTAGCCAGGCCTGCATACCATAGGCAACTTCATCACCACCCAAATGGAACAGATGGGCCGGAAATAAAGGGTTGATCTCTTTAATAATATCTGATAAAAAGCTGTATGTTTCTTCTTTGGCCGGGTTAAAGGTAAAGTTAGGATATCGCTCTACAACCCCGCCGCTATATTCGGGATAAGCTTTATTAGCTGCGGTGGCATGACCGGGCATGTCGATCTCGGGAACCACTGTAATATAGCGTTTGGCGGCATAAGCTACGATCTCCCTGATATCATCCTGTGTATAGTATTTAGCCGGGGCAAGTGTGTCGTTAAAGTTGCCGATCCCTCCTACTGTTGCCAGTTTTGGATATTTATTGATCTGTATGCGCCAGCCCTGGGCATCGGTAAGGTGCCAGTGGAGTTTATTGATCTTATACCTGGCCATCCAATCCAGCAGCATCTCTACCTTTTGTTTGCCAAAAAAATGTCTTGCCTCATCCAGCATAAATCCGCGCCATTGATACCGGGGTGAATCCCTGATTGCTAATGCTGGTAGCGTTACAGACGAATGCTGACCATTACCTACTATCTGCAACAACGATTGTATCCCATTAAATATCCCCTCATGGTTGGATGACGCAACGATGATTGCATGAGTATTGATCACGATCTGGTAAGCCCCGGGCAGATCATTATTCTTTGTTAAAGTGAGCAGGACACCTCTTTTTACGGATTTTTTATTAATAGACAGATTTAATTTGTTGGATGTCAGGAGCTGCTTTTTCAGGTATGCTGCTTCATCAGCCAGTGTAGGGTCTTTAAAAACAATGGCATCGCCCTGCTTTAATGTAATGTGGCCTCGTGTCATCAATATGGATTGAGGCTGAGGAATAATGCTGACATTTTGAGCAATGCTCATCAGTGGAGCAAGTAAAATTAGCAGGGTGATCCGTAGTTTCATTTTGATAGATTTAAGAAGGCCTAATATTAGCATTTTTTCAGCAGATGCTATTACCGAATAATCAATTTAATATCATTAAACACATTTTTTCTTGCATAAATAAAAATTAATGCGATACTTTGCACAAAATTGTAAAGAACAATAAAAACACGCTTTAAAAATGAAACTACAAAGCATATTCAACATGGTTACCAGGGTTATATTTGCCCCGGCTGCTGTTGCTTTGGATTGCACCTGTGCCTGCCTGACGGCAGACAGGTTTGAGTTTTCACCTTCACGACGAAGGCTTTATATCCCCCGGGTTTAATTTACGCTCTGTTAAACAACCCAAATGAAGGCTTATTTAAACTTCATTACCAAAAATCCATCTGATTACGTATTGGCCCTGAAAAGCCGCGAATTAACGTTAATTTTTCTATTTCAATGACTATACAAGATTTTGATATTCAGGTTGCTTCAGCACAACACGCCGACTATGCGCAGCATATCTGCGATGAAATGGCTGAATCTGCCAAAGCACGGGGGACAGGTATTGCCCAGCGTTCGCCTGAATATGTAGCCAATAAAATGCTGGAAGGCAAGGCCGTGATCGCTTTTCACAAAGACGGTACCTGGGCAGGCTTTTGTTATATCGAAACCTGGAGCCATGGTGAGTTTGTGGCTAACTCCGGTTTAATCGTTGATCCGCAATTTCGTAAATCGGGGCTGGCAAAGGCTATTAAGGAGAAGATATTCCAATTATCAAGAAAGAAGTATCCTGACGCGAAGATATTCGGCTTAACCACGGGTTTGGCGGTAATGAAGATCAACTCTGATCTGGGATATGAGCCGGTTACCTACTCGGAACTTACCCAGGACGAAGACTTTTGGAAAGGCTGTAAAAGCTGCGTGAATTACGATATCCTGACCAGCAAAGAACGTAAGAACTGCATGTGTACGGCTATGCTATTCGATCCGGCTGAAAAGCAAAGGGAATACGAGGATAAAATGAAAAAGATAACGCATAAGGCTACCCTGCTGGAACGTATCGAAAATGCGATAAAAAGGCGAATGGAAAAGTTTAATTTGGAATTAAAGTAACAGTTTAAGCAGTTACCGACAAACAAATAATTAAAAGATAACACATACACCTACAGATAATAATATGAAAAAAAAGGTAGTTCTGGCATATAGCGGAGGCTTAGACACATCATTCTGCTGCATTTATTTAACCCGCGACCTGGGTATGGAAGTACACTCCGTAATTGTGAATACGGGGGGCTTTAGTGCCGACGAACTGTACCACGTGGAGCAAAGGGCATATCGCATGGGTGTAACCTCGCATCATGTGGTGGATGAAACGGAGAATTTTTATAATACCTGCGTACGATACCTCATCTATGGTAATGTATTAAAAAATAACACCTACCCCCTTTCTGTAAGCGCCGAACGCGTGAGCCAGGCTACGGCTATTGCTAATTACGCCAAAGAGATTGGCGCCGAATATGTGGCACACGGAAGCACAGGTGCTGGTAACGACCAGGTTAGGTTTGATATGATCTTCAATATCCTCGTGCCTCAGGTGCAGATATTAACTCCCATCCGCGACCTGAAACTAAGTCGTGAGGAGGAGATTGAATACCTGAAAAAGCATGGTGTGGAGATGAACTTTGAGAAGGCGAAGTATTCCATCAATAAGGGCATCTGGGGCACCTCTGTGGGTGGTAAGGAAACGCTTACTTCTAACTTAGGTCTGCCTGAGGATGCATGGCCAACACCAATGACTGCATCAGGAACAAGAAATATTGAGCTGACATTCGAGAAAGGCGAATTAGTTGGCATTGATGGTAAAAAATACGATCATCCTACCAAAGCTATACAGGATTTGCAGGCTATTGCACAACCTTATGGAATTGGCAGGGATATTCATGTGGGCGATACGATCATCGGTATCAAGGGCCGCGTAGGCTTTGAGGCAGCCGCCCCCATGGTTATCATCAAAGCACACCATACGCTTGAAAAACACGTATTAACCAAGTGGCAGCTTTCATGGAAAGATCAGTTATCTTCGTTTTATGGTAACTGGCTGCATGAAGGGCAGTTTCATGACCCGATCATGCGCAATATAGAAGCCTTTTTAACGGATACCCAGCAGAACGTGAGCGGAAAAGTATTTGTACAACTGAACCCATACCGCTTCCAGGTGACAGGTATCGAATCGGATCATGACCTGATGTCGAATAAATTTGGCAGTTATGGCGAAATGAACAATGCCTGGACAGGTGATGATGTAAAAGGTTTTTCAAAGATATTTGGCAACCAGGTCATGATCTATCACAAAGTAAACAACCCCAACAATGAGTAACCCCGTATTTTCAAAAAGTGAGTGTTTAAGCCATTATAAATGGGGCGACGATTGCTATGGATGGAACTTTATAGATACAGACGGACTATCGGTTAAACAGGAACTGATGCCACCAGATACAGCCGAACAACTGCATTATCATGAAAAAGCGACACAGGTATTTTTTATAGTAAAAGGTAAAGCCACTTTTTCTATCGAGGGGGAGATCAGCGAATTAAAGCCAGAACAGGGCATTGAGGTAAAACCAGGACAAAAGCATTTTATAAGTAACCGGGAAAATACCGACCTGGAATTTATACTATATTCCACACCATCTACAAAAAATGACAGGATCAACATTAAATAAAATTAAGATTGGCATTGTTGGCGGCGCAGGCTATACAGGCGGCGAAATGCTGCGTATACTTTTGAACCACCCTAATGTGGAGATCGCTTTTGTACATAGCAACAGCAATGCAGGCAACTACGTTTATGAAGTTCATACTGATCTGTTTGGCGATACTGATCTGAAGTTTGCCAGTGAGCTATCTTATGATATTGATGTGCTTTTCCTTTGTGTTGGTCATGGTGATGCCAGGAAATTTTTAGAAGCCACTCCTATCCCCGATAATATCAAAATCATTGATCTGAGCCAGGATTTTAGGATAGCTGAAAACTCAAAATTAAAAGCTAAAAGCTTTGTGTACGGTTTGCCTGAACTAAACCGTGATGCGATTAAAACTGCTCAAAATATAGCCAACCCGGGATGTTTTGCTACCTGTCTGCAATTAGGCTTGTTACCACTGGCAGCCAATGGTTTATTAAAAAACGAAATACACATTACAGGCACAACCGGGTCAACAGGCGCAGGGCAAAGCCCGTCAGCCACCACGCATTTTACCTGGAGAAATGATAACCTTTCTATCTACAAGGCATTTGAACACCAGCATTTAAGAGAGGTCGGGCAATCATTAAATCAATTACAGCCGGCATACGGAAAGACAATCAACTTTATACCCTATCGGGGTGATTATACACGTGGTATCATCGCTTCTATTTATATGGATAGTGATTTGTCGGGCGACGAGGCATTAAAGCTTTATGAGGATTACTATGCCCCGCACCCATTTACCCATGTTACCAAACGCAGTATCGATCTGAAACAGGTAGTGAATACCAATAAATGTTTTATACAGGTTGCCAAACACGGCAGCAAATTACTGATTACCAGCATTACTGATAATTTATTAAAAGGAGCCTCCGGCCAGGCAGTTCAAAATATGAATTTGATGTTTGGGCTTGATGAAACAGCGGGACTGAAGTTAAAGGCGACTGCATTTTAATACCATACTACTATGAAACTATTCGATGTATATCCCATCAACCCAATCAACATTGTAAAAGGTGTTGGAAGTTTGGTTTATGATGATAAGGGAACTGAGTACCTTGATCTGTATGGCGGGCATGCAGTGATCTCTATCGGGCATACCAATCCGCATTATGTAAAGCGACTGGAAGATCAGCTACACCAGATCGGCTTTTATTCAAACTCTATCGAGATACCTTTACAAAAAGAACTGGCCGAGAAATTAGGTAAGGTTTCGGGCAAAGAGGACTATCAATTGTTCTTGTGTAATTCGGGAGCTGAAGCGAATGAAAATGCGCTTAAGCTGGCATCATTCTACAATGGAAAGAAGAAGGTGATCGCCTTCCGCAAATCATTCCACGGACGGACATCGTTGGCGGTAGCTGTAACTGATAATCCTAAAATAGTAGCTCCCATAAACGAAACAGACAATGTGATCTTCCTGCCATGGTGCGATGAACAAGCTTTGGAGCAGGCTTTCGCCGCAAATGAAATATCGTCGGTAATAATAGAAGGCATACAGGGTGTTGGGGGCATACAAGTGGCATGTGTAAGCTTTTTACAAAAGATCCGGTCGCTTTGCGACCAGCATAATGCCGTATTTATTGCTGATTCGGTACAGTGCGGTTACGGGCGAACAGGTAAATTCTTTTCGCATGATTTCGCAGGTATTAATGCTGATATATATAGCATGGCCAAAGGTATGGGCAATGGCTTCCCTATTGGCGGTATCATCATATCACCCAAAATTCAGCCAGCTTATGGTATGCTGGGTACTACATTTGGCGGTAACCATTTAGCATGTGCAGCAGGTTTGGCGGTACTGGAGGTGATGGAACGCGACGTGCTGATGCAAAATGCAGCTACAGTAGGTGGTTATTTAATTAAAGAGTTAAAGAAATTTGAACAGGTAAAAGAAGTACGTGGCCGCGGGTTGATGATAGGGATTGAACTGCCTGAAGAGTTAGCCAATGCGCGTAAGGACCTGCTATTTAAGCATCATATATTTACCGGCGAAGCTAAGCCAAACGTGATCCGGCTGCTGCCTGCTTTAAATTTGACCAAAGCACATGCCAACAGATTTTTGGAAGCATTTGCTACTGTATTAAATCATTCAACGGTTACCCAATAAGATAATTCTCAAGTCGCTTATGAAACTTTTTTCTTCCGTAAACGATGTCGCCGACATTCAATCGCTGGTTAAAGAAGCTTTGCAATTGAAGCAACACCCTTATGCTTATCAGCATTTAGGGAAGAATAAAACACTGGCACTGGTTTTTCTGAACCCCAGTTTACGTACACGCATGAGTACCCAAAAGGCTGCTTTGAACTTAGGCATGAATGTGATGGTGCTGAACATGGACAAGGAAGGCTGGGCATTGGAATTACAAGATGGCGCTATAATGAATGGCACTACCGTAGAGCATATCCGCGAGGCGGCTGCCGTGTTAGGACAATATGCCGATATTATTGGTGTGCGCTCATTCCCTGGCTTAAAAGACCGAGACGAGGATTACAGCGAGAACATATTTAACAAGTTTGTAAAATATTGCGGCGTACCCGTAGTCAGTCTGGAATCAGCAACACGTCACCCTTTGCAAAGCCTCGCTGATTTGGTGACGATCGAAGAACTAAAAACCAGGTCCCGCCCGAAAGTGGTACTGACCTGGGCGCCTCATGTAAAGGCTTTACCGCAGGCTGTACCAAATTCTTTTGCTGAATGGATGTGCAAAGCTAATGTAGGCTTTACCATTACCCACCCAAAAGGATATGAACTAAGCACCGATTTTACACAAGGAGCCATTATTACCCAAAACCAGGAAGAGGCTTTAGCTGATGCCGATTTTATTTATGTAAAGAACTGGTCGGCCTATGAGCCTTATGGAAAGGTTAGTGGTGGGCATGACGATTGGATGCTGACCAACGCTAAACTAAAGAATACCAACAATGCTAAGGTGATGCATTGCCTACCGGTACGCCGTAATGTGGAGCTATCTGACGAAATACTTGATGGGCCAAACTCAGTAGTAGTTCATGAAGCCGGTAACCGTGTTTGGGCTGCACAGGCAGTATTAAAGCAAATGCTTGAAAGTTTGTAAATTTATAGCTCAATCTTGTTTCCTGATTCTTAATCATGTACATCCCCTCGTTCAATTCATTTACAGACAGGCAGGAGATCGTTGCTTTTATGCAACGGTACAGCTTTGCTACTATCATAACTGACATGAATGGAGTACCTGAAGCAACACATCTGCCCTTCCTGGTGAAAGAGGAAAATGATAAAATTATACTTCAATCTCACTTCGCAAAAACCAATCCTCACTCCAAACAGGTATTCGATAAAACTTCATTGGTGATATTTACCGAGCCGCACGCATATATCTCCCCTCAACATTACGAAAAAGTGGAAAGTGTACCGACCTGGAACTATATTGCCGTACACGCATACGGCACAGCAACTTTACTGGAAAGCATCGAGCAAAAAGCTGAGTTACTGAAACATACCATCGAAACATTTGAAGCAGGTTATTATCAGCACTGGCAAAGTCTGCCTGATGATTACAGGACAAGAATGATGAATGGTATTATTGCTTTTGAAATTGAAGTAACCAACCTACAGGCAAAGCAGAAGCTGAGCCAGAACAGAAGTGAGAAAGAACAAGAGAGTATTATCAACTCACTCAGTAAAAGTCCGGACACAAACGAAAGGGAAATTGCTTCTTATATGAGCAAGCTATCAGACGGGCAGGCACATTAAACACTCTCTTCTTTTTTACGATACGAGAAATTGATCAATTTACCCAAGCTTAGTCCCTGTATAATAATAGAAAATATCACTATAAAATAGCTGCCCGAGAGGATCAGGTGCCTGTATGGGGTAAGTGGTAAGGATAAAGCCAGCGCTATGGAGATGCCTCCACGTAAACCGGCCCATGTCAGTATATTGATACTGCCGTAGTTGACATCCAACGTTCGCCGCAGAAAGATCAATGGGAGCAAAATACTCAGCCAGCGGGCTATCAGGATCATTAATATAGCGATTCCTCCTATCAGCCAGTAATTGTTCAGGAATGGCAGGTTTACCATCTGCAGACCAATCATCACAAATAAAATGGTGTTCAGCATCTCATCTATCAGCATCCATATTTTTTCTAGTGACTGATGTGAATGTTCTTTATTATCTAAGTTGATCGATCTGTTCCCTGTAAATAAACCTGCCGATACAACAGCCAGCGGAATAGATAAACGAAACTGAGCGGCTACTACGCAGATGCTCATTACCAGCCCGATAGATACCAATACAATAGTTTGAAAATCGGTTATACTTTTCATCAGCCTGAAAGCCACAAAACCAAAGACTGTACCCAGTGCGATACCCCCAAAAACTTCACGCGCAAATAAAACAGCGGCTTTGGCAAAGTCAATATGATCATTACCTGATTCGGTGATCTCTAAAATAGTAATGAACAACACCAATCCTATTCCGTCATTAAATAATGATTCGCCTAATATGATGGTCTCCAGGTTTGCCGGAAGCTTCGAGCCTTTTATAATACCGCCTACAGCAACCGGGTCTGTCGGCGAAACAAGGGCGCCAAACAGGAAACAGTATACCAATGGTATTTTGATGTCAAAAAGCGAAGCGGCATAATAAAAAAGAAATCCGAAAAGAATAGTTGAAAAAATAACGCCAACAGTACTTAATATCAATACTGGCCGCATTTCTTTTTTTAACCGCTGGGTGTTTAGATTGAATGAACCTGCAAACAACAGGAAACCCAGCATTACATTTAATACTGTACGCGAAAAATTAATATTTTTTGTCAAGGCAGTCAAATAACGTGCTGCACCCGGGTTTACCCGGTCAATAACAATGGTAATGATAGACAGTACAATTGCAATACTGATGATGCCGATGGTACCGGGTAGCTTAATAACTCGCGCATTGAGATAGGAACAGGCCGCGCTGACAATAACCAATAAGGCAATGATTTGAAACAGATCCATAGGCGATAAACCAATAAGGCTAACGCTGTAAGATACATAAAGTTTGGCAAGCCTTGTATTAACTACTTGGCCACAGGTTCTGTCATCATCGTTTTTGTATTAAAAAACCGGACGATCAGGCGATTGTCGGTATTTTTAGTAAAATACCTAATAGCCCAACTTGTAAAAACGCTCAGTTTATTTGAAAAACCCACCAGTGACATTAAGTGAACAAACATCCACAGCAACCAGGCAAAAAAGCCATGAAAGCGTAGTTTACCAATATCGGCTACTGCCTTATTTTGTCCTACCGTTGCCAGCGAACCTTTATCAAAATACTTAAACGGCACAGTTGGTTCGCCATTGATGAGATGCATAATATTTTTAGCAAGGTGCTGACCTGTTTGGATAGCTCCCTGTGCCATACCCGGTATACCATTCGGCATTTCAGATGTAATCATAGCCGATACATCTCCAATAGCAAAAACATTCTGATAACCTACTACCCTGTTTATATTATCGGTTTGTATCCTCCTGCCTTTAGTAATGGTACCTTCAGGAATCCCACCCGGCACTTCTCCTATTACTCCAGCCGCCCAGAATACATTACGCGTTTTGATCACTTTCCCATCGTCTATTTTCAGTTCATAACCGTCATAACTTTCCACGTGTACACTGTTATAAATAACCACCCCCATTTTGACCAAACCCTTTTTTGCCGCAGCTGAAGCATTAGCAGACATGGCCCCAAGCACCCTATCTTTCCCTTCAACAAGGTAAACCTTCATATCTTCCTCGCAAAGTGACGGGTAGTCCTTACATAATACATGGTTGCGCATTTCGGCAAGGGCGCCTGATAGTTCTACCCCAGTCGGTCCGCCGCCAACTACTACAAAGGTTAATAATGCTTCCCTTTCAGTAAAATCCTTTGTCACAACGGCTTTCTCCAGGTTCTGCAACATAAAGCTGCGGATATTCAAAGCCTCGCTTATATTCTTCATCGGCATGGTATAATGCTCGATCTCCTTGTTGCCGAAAAAGTTGGTATTGGCTCCTGTAGCTATCACCAGGTAATCGTATGGTATTTCGCCAATATCGGCTGTTACAGTGTTCTTTTCAGGATTAATGGTTTGAACTTCGGCCAGGTTAAAGGTAAAATTCTCCTGGTTGGTAAATATTCTTCGTATCGGAAAACCTATAGAATCTGCTTCAATGGCCCCCATAGCCACCTGGTAAAGCAACGGCTGAAAAGTATGGTAGTTATGTTTATCAAGCATCAGTACTTCTACCGGCTTATTCTTTAATTTTTTAGCAAGATTAATACCGGCAAATCCGCCACCAATAATAACTATACGTGGCATGCCGGTAGTTTTTTCAGATTCCATAAGCAAATATTATCATCAACTATTACCGCAAAATAACGATAAAAATAAATACCGATAACCTTTTCAACCCGATTAAGTACAACTATGTTTTTTAGTTGACATGAATTGTAAGAATAAATACTACCTAATTGTTATTTTTAGCCTCTTGATCAGTTAAATATGAAAACAGCACTATTGGGAATAATTGCGTTCCTGATCATATCCAATGCTTTTGGACAAGTTAAAAAAGTTGATAGCTGGACAGATGGTAAATACGTTACTGTAAACGGCGCTAAATTGTATGTAGTGACCGTTGGCGAGGGAGATCCTATTATTGTCATTCCGGGTGGCCCGGGCGGTGCACATCCTGGTTATCGCGCATTTGATCCGCTGACGGAAAAACATCACCAGATGATTTATTTTGATGCTTTTGGCCGCGGCAAATCGGATACTGCCAAAAACGTTTCAGAATACACGCTTCAGCGGGATATTGATGATATTGAGGGATTGCGTAAAGCTTTAAAATTGGAGCAGGTGACTGTTTTAGGTCATTCCTATGGTGGTGTGGTGGCACAGGGATATGCACTCAAGTATCCTGCACATTTAAGTCACTTGATTTTGGCTGACACATTCCACAGTTTTGTGATGTGGCAAGAAAATGACGATAATTCTAACCACGAGATAAAGACCAACTACCCGGAGATTTGGGACGAACTGATGAAAGTACGGGAACAAGGGGCTGTATCCAGCGACCAGATACACCAGGATATTTACGGTAAGGTGCCTTACGGTTTTTTGTATGCTTATGATCCCGGAAAATTTACAGGCAGGGGTGGCAAACCCTATCCTAACCCAAACAATACTAAATTGTATTACCAGATTGTCGGCAAGGACGGTGATTTTATCGTCGGCAGTGATATTGGCACATTTGATTATCGCAAACAGCTAAAAGATCTGAAAATGCCGGTATTGATCTATACAGGTCGTTTTGATCGTGTGGCTGTACCATGGATGGCCATTAAGTTTAAAGAATATTGCCCGCAAGCCCAGTTTGTAATATTTGAAAAATCAGGGCACAATCCGCAGGTGGAGGAGCCGGAAAAAACATTTGAAGTGATAAATACCTTTCTGGCGAAATAGTAAAATGGCCAAACAACAACTACATATCATCAAGATCGGTGGAAATGTCATTGACAATTCGGAGAACCTGTATCATTTTTTGAAAGATTTCACTGCGCTTGATGGTTATAAAATACTGGTACATGGTGGTGGCAAGATAGCCACACAGCTATCAGAAACATTAGGTATTGAACCCAAGCTGGTGGATGGACGAAGAATAACGGATATCGAAACATTAAGGGTAGTAACTATGGTCTACGGAGGGTTAATCAATAAAAATATTGTAGCCCAGTTACAGCGTTTCGGCAATAATGCCATCGGGCTTACAGGGGCCGACGGTAACTTTATCCGTACCCGAAAACGTCCTTTAAAAACTATCGATTATGGTTTTGTAGGTGATATTGACGAAAAATCTATCGACCCGAAAAACTTGGAGAAATTAATGGAAGCAGGGTTTACGCCTGTTTTTTGCGCCATTACTCATGATGGTGAAGGCCAGTTGCTGAATACGAATGCAGACACTATCGCATCGGCACTTGGCGTTGCTTTATCAAAACTATTTGAAACCACGCTGATCTATTGTTTTGAGAAAAAAGGGGTTTTGCAGGATATTAATGATGAGGGATCATTGATCAGGGAAATTGACCCTGACAGATATGAAGAATTAAAAAAGGAACAGATCATTCATAGCGGGATGCTGCCGAAACTGGATAATGCCTTTACGGCGATAAACTGTGGGGTAAAGGCAGTAATTATTGGTCATTCGGATGATTTGGGGCAATTAAAACAGAAACAACCATTTGGTACACGTTTAAGCAATAAAAAATGAGCGCAAAAAAGAATATAGCCATATTGGGCAGCGGAAACATCGGGTTATCATTAGCTAAAGGACTGGTAAAAGCGGGTATTTACGAGCCTGAGCAGATCACACTTACCCGCCGTAATGTAAAAGCATTATCAACACTTGCTGATAACGGTTATAAAGTAACTGGCGACAACTCAGCCGCTGTAAAAGACGCTGACATTGTTGTTTTAGCAGTCCTGCCCCAACAGTTAAATAAATTATTACAGGAAATAAAACCTGCCATTTGGGAGCAGAAACATTTGCTGATCTCTGTTATTTCGGGAGTAAGCTGTAATGATATCCGCCAGCAATTAGGTATCGAAGTACAGGTTGCCCGCGCTATGCCCAATACCGCTATTGCTATCGGTCAATCCATGACCTGTATAGCAACCGATAATGCATCCACTGAGAACATGGAGGTGATCAAGTCAATCTTTGATACTGTGGGTGTAACCATCCAGATCAATGAAGAACTGATGACCTCGGCCACTGCACTTTGCGCCTGTGGTATTGCATTTTTCCTGCGTTCTATCCGCGCAGCCTCACAAGGTGGTACCGAGATAGGATTCCATGCGCATGATGCCCTTAAAATGGCTGCCCAAACCGCTAAGGGAGCTGCCGACCTGCTATTGCAATTATCCTCACACCCTGAGCAGGAAATTGACAAAGTAACTTCGCCCAAAGGCTGTACTATTGCCGGATTGAATGAGATGGAGCACAATGGGTTTAGTTCTGCTATGATCAAAGGGATTAAAACTTCGGCTGAAAAGGCTGCTGTTTTGTACGATAAAGAAGGTTAAAGCTGAAAGGATAATGGTAAAAGCTTATTTCGGTCTAATTACTCTAAATAGTAATGCCTGATGCGGTTGAGTTCGTCATCCAACTCGTATACTAAGGGCACACCTGTGGGCAGGTCAAGTTTGGTTACTTCTTCGTCACTTAAATGATCAATATACTGGATCAAAGCACGCAAACTGTTGCCATGACCAGATACGATAACCTTATGATTAAGGCGTATATCTGTGACAATGCTTTCGTGCCAGAAAGGTAATACCCTGTCCATTGTTTCGCTCAGGTTTTCTGTAAGCGGCAATTCTCTTTCCGTTAGGTGCTGGTATCTTGGGTCTTTTCCTGGGTAGCGATTATCATCTTTGGTGATCGCAGGTGGCAGTTCATGCGGATCACGGCGCCATTTGTGTACCTGTTCTTCACCATATTTGGCTACCACCTCATCCTTACTTAACCCTTGCAGCGCACCATAAAAACGTTCATTCAACCGCCATGATTTTTGTACCGGTATCCAAAGCAGGTCCATTTCTTCTAACACGATATGCATGGTTTTAATAGAGCGCTTCAAAACAGAGCAAAAACCGGTATCAAAAGTATATCCATTCTTTTTCAACAGTTGCCCGGCATTTTTTGCCTGCTGGTAACCATTTTCTGAAAGATCAACGTCTGTCCAGCCGGTAAAGCGGTTTTCCTGGTTCCAGATGCTTTCGCCGTGGCGGATTAAAACAAGTTTTTGCATACATATGAGGTTAAAGGCGAAAGGTAAAAGGATAAAAGCGGGTTTCCAAATGGCGTGTCTTCACCAATAAGTTGTACAAAAAATAAATAATCGGTGTAATCGTATCATCAATCAGTGTAATCATTTTACTATATTGCATTATAAACCAATTATAAACCTAAATTATTATGATCCCAACAACACCTGTTCCTGCAAAGGATGGGACTGCCAATCCCGCGCCATTGGGCCTGTGCGCCTTCGGTATGACCACTGTTCTCCTTAATTTTCATAATGCCGGGTTTTTCGAGTTAAACTCGATGATCCTAGCGATGGGCCTTTTTTATGGCGGCCTGGCCCAGGTGATCGCCGGTATTATTGAAGCCCGTAAAAACAATACTTTCGGATTAACAGCCTTTACCTCGTATGGTTTTTTCTGGCTTTCTTTAGTCGGATTGATTGTAATGCCTAAGTTAGGCTGGATACCTGCAGCTTCTGAGAGTGCGATGGTAGCTTATTTATCGATCTGGGGCTTGTTTACCTTTGGCTTGTTTTTTGGAACATTAAGACTGAACCGCGCTTTGCAATTCGTATTTGCATCGTTAACTATATTGTTTATTTTATTAGCAGTGGGTGACAGTACCGGCAATGAATCCATTAAACATCTTGCGGGATATGAGGGTATAATATGTGGACTATCAGCCATATATACAGGAATTGCTAATGTATTGAATGAAGTATACGGCAAATCTGTTTTGCCTATTGGCACAGTGTAAATTGCAGGTTTATTCTGTAAATTGCGCTCGTGAAAGATTTTAAAAAATATTACTTATTACCAGCGACTCCGCAGGAGATCTATACTGCATTAACGAATCCCTTAACCATCGAATTATGGACAGGTGATGCAGCAGTGATGAGCACCGAACCCGGTTCGGAATTTTCGATGTGGGATGGCAGCATAGTTGGTAAAAATCTGGAATTTGAAGAAGGTAAGAAAATAGTACAACAATGGTATTTCGACGGACAGCCCGAAGCATCCATAGTTACTGTAAAGCTTCACCCTGATAAAAAAGGAACATCAGCAGAACTAAGACATACCAATATTCCTGATGCAGATTATGACAGCTTTGCTGAAGGATGGGATAACTCCTATTTCGGACCGCTATCCGACTTTTTTGGCTTCTAAATTTCTTTTAAAAACTATTCGAACAAAAAAATGCCGCTCAATATTGAGCGGCATTTTCATTAGCAATTATCGGCTATTAATATAAGGTAAACTCTACCCTACGGTTTGCCTGGCGGCCTTTTGCAGTTTTATTACTTGCAATTGGCTGTGTTTCGCCATAACCTGTAGCTTCAATGCGTGATGCGTTTACACCTTTGCTTACCAGGTAAGACTTGATTGATTCCGCACGGTCTTTTGATAACCTCATGTTGGCATCGTTTGAACCTACGTTATCAGTATGTCCTGCTAATTTCAAGCTGAAGTTCTTATCAACCAATAATTTAGCAACCCTGTCTAAACTTGCATATGAATGTTCACGTATAGTGGCTTTACCAAAATCAAATTCAAGGTTTTTAATGGCATCTCTAACCACTCTCCTATCTTCTTCGGTTATGATAACGTTTTTAGCAACAGGAAGCGGACAGCCCGAACCATCTACTTTGGTATCGCTTGGCGTATTAGGACATTTATCAAAAAAGTCAGGTACGCCATCACCATCACTGTCTACGGTAAATTTAGCAAGGTTAGCATTAGTAGCGTCCAAATCACCTCTTAGCTTAGCATTATTTGCCTTTTCAGCATCTATCTGCGCTTGTTGTGCCTGTAGCGAGCTCTTTAACATAGCTTCTTCGGTCAAATATTCTGTCCGCATAGATGAAACCGGGTTGTGTGTTGCTAATTGTGGCTTTGAACGTGGGCCCAACGCAAATTCTAACCCGATATGGGTGTAAGAGAATTTGTCGTTTCCTAAACCATGATCATATCCGTCAATATTATCCGAATTCACAAAATTGATCTGGTAACCCAGATCAAGATTTATACCCGGAGACAGATTGAACTTTACACCGGCTCCTACCGGTATATAGAATTCCTTAATATGACCGCTGTTATCCGGTTTAACATTTTCTGTTACACCGCTACCTCTCCTGTGAACCACAGGTGTATAACCCATAAATCCACCACCTAAAGTAGCATAAGGCTGTATAAACCCTTGCTGATGGCGCCAGTTGATATTAGCCAGTGTAAAATTACCGCTTAAGCTTGCAGCCCAGTTTAATTTAGTGCTGAAGCCATACAAAGGCACATAGCCACTTTCTCTTGGCTGTGCATGGTCCCCGCTTATTTTACCGGCCATGAAATCAGCTTGTATACCGAAGGATGGTAAGATTTGTCTTTTGATATAAGCACCAAAACCTAATTCTCCATTAGGCGAGGTAAAATCCAGGCTTCTGTTTCCCTGAATAATAGTATAGGGTGACATTACGCCGCCATGAACACCGATAGACCAGGTGCGAAAAGCAGCCTCTGGTGAAAACGGTTTTACATAATTGTTGGCCGGTTGTGTTGTTCTGGCAGTATCAGGAGTTTGAGCGAATAGTTGACTACCTGCTATAATTCCTGATAGTAACAGTGCAGCCTTTTTTAAATTGCGTTTCATAAAGATTTAATTTTGAATATTTATAAGTTTTGATTGGCAAAACTTACTCCTGAATATTCAACATCAGTGCCACGGGGTAAAAAAGACTGTAATTAATAATTAAAACAAACTTTTGGATATACAACTTTAGAGAAGAAAATTGCATAAGATACTGTGATTCAAACACCCCCCATTACTTATTTTAATGACTTATAATCAATGGAAATATACATGGAAGGCAAATTACTGACCTTTTGAATTATAAGGTAAATGAGTTATAAACTATACAGATTTTCTCAAAATGTGTACAATTATTGTACGGTTAAGCCATTACGGCTATCATATGGAATACATTGTTTGCAAGTGAAGCATCACCTTTAATAATGGAGGCTTTAATTTCGGTATCAGGGTTAATATTAGGCTATATTATTTAGCGCTTTTTTCTAAAGCCTGTGAAATATCATCAATAATATCATTCACATTTTCGAGACCGACTGAAATGCGGATCAGCCCTGGTGTAATGCCTACAGCTAATCTTTGTTCGTCTGTTAACCTCGAATGTGTTGTGCTTGCCGGATGTGATGCAATACTGCGGGTATCGCCCAGGTTAGCTGTTACTGATAACATTTCGAGTGCATCAAGGAATTTACGGCCTGCCTCCAGGCCACCTTTTATTTCAAGGCAAAGTACTCCGCCGCCCAGCTTCATTTGCTTTTTAGCAATATCGTATTGCGGGTGGGATGGTAAAAAAGGATATTTAACCCAAGACACATTAGGATGGCTTTGCAAAGTTTCGGCGATCTTGAGCGCGCTTTCGCAATGGCGCTGCATACGCACGTCCAATGTTTCTAAGCTCTTGCTGAGCACCCATGCATTAAATGGTGACATGGATGGCCCGGTATTCCTGCAAAAAAGATAGATCTCATGAACCAGGTCGGCACGACCTACAATAATACCGCCCAATACCCTGCCCTGCCCGTCTATCCATTTAGTAGCAGAATGCACCACCAGGTCGGCGCCATAGTCGATGGGTTTTTGCAGCAATGGGGTTGCAAAGCAATTATCTACATTCAATATCAGCGCATGTTTTTTGGCAAACTGGCCTGTCCATTCCATATCCAGTACTTCCAGTTGCGGATTGGTGGGCGTTTCCAGGTAAACCATTTTGGTGTTGGGCTGCACAGCTGCTTCCCATGCGGCATTATCGCCTGCCGGTACCAGTGTACTGGTAATGCCAAACCGGGGCAGGTATTTGGTTACCATAGTAAACGTACTTCCAAAAACAGAGCTGCAGCAGATCAAATGGTCGCCCTGTTTTAATAAGGCAAACATGGACGAAAATATGGCGCTCATCCCTGTCGACGTAGCAAAACCTGCTTCAGCCCCTTCAAGGGCACACATTTTTGCTACAAATTCGTCAACATTCGGGTTGCTGAAACGGCTGTAAATATTATCATCTGATTCATCTGCAAAAGCAGCACGCATAGCTTCAGCCTCATCAAACATAAAGCTGCTGGTAAGGTATAGCGGTGTTGAATGTTCTTTTTGTGAAGTTGTAGGGGTTTGAATACGAATAGCCTGGGTAACTGAGTCTAATTTTTTGGACATGATAAAATGTGAATGTAGTAGAAGAATGTTTTTATTCGGCAGGGTGCACAAACACCTTGGTCTTAATTGATGCTCCTGCACCCATTAAAGTGGCAGCAACAGAACAATATTTATTTACAGAAAGGTCAACTGCGCGGCCGGCCTTATCGGGATCAATATTTCCATATAAATGGAATTCCATAGTTACCGATTTCCATAAAGATGGTTCCTTTCCCTGCTCACGCTCCCCGCTGATATTTATTTTATAATCGGATACTTCCTGGCGTTGTTTTTTTAAAATGCTGATCACATCAATGGCAGAGCATCCGCCAAGTCCCATTAACAGTGTTTGCATAGGGCGAACGCCAAAATTAAGGCCGCCGCTTTCTGGGCTGCTGTCCATTTTAATAGTGTGTCCGTTCCCGTCGGTGGCTTCAATGCCAAAATCACCGTGAACGCGCGAAAGTTGAATAGTAGACATGGTAAAATGTTAAAGGTTCAAATTTATAATTTTTAGCCGGAATGTCACCCCAGGTAAACAAATCTGACTGTTCGTAAATAAAACTCCGGTTTAACTTAGTAAAGGAACTAATATTAAAGTCATGTTTTACGTGCGTGGTTATATTATGTTTTGTTCAGAGACATTTATTGATTTGAAAATTATCTGATTTGAAAATTTGAAAATGAACTGCCATCGGTAATAATCAAATTGACAAATTTCAACGATCTTTTACCGGTATTACCAGCTTTAATCCCGACCAGGTATCGTCTACAGCACATACTTTGATATCAACCAAACCGGTTTGAATTGCAAAAACCCTGATTATGTCTTCGGTGATATCAGTGGGTACTTTTGATGCTTTTTTGGGCCATGATACCCAGATGATCCCGTTGGGTTTAATGCGTTTCTTTAACCCTGGGAGCAGTGTTTCATATTCATCCCTATTTTTGGTAAAAAAATGAATAAGATCAATTGTTAGTGCTTCATTGTTTTCGAAGTACAGGTCAGCGGGCAAATCAGTAAAAAGCTGAAGATAATATTCAGGCGCGTTGATCAGGCTGATATGAAACCCGCTTTTTATGCCCAGCTTTTTTGCCAGTGGTGTGCCCGAGTAACCATATAAGGCTTCCATCGCTTTAAAATTTTACCTGGTTTAAATGATGCCGCAGGTGGTTTAAATAATCCTGAGCCAGCCACTTTACAGTATGCAGTTTTACTTCTTTTTTATCATTATCGCACATGGTTTGTAATCTACCGGGTGGGTAATTATCTAGTACCCTGGCTATCTGCAAATTAAGCAGCCGCCATAGTTGCATCAGGTCATCAACATCCATATCCTGGTAGTGCTGGGCTGCCACCCATTCATCCTGCTCGTATATCAGTTTAAATTTGTCCTCATAAGTACAACGTACAAAACGCTGCAGGTTGATTTGGGCACTGTCGCATAAGTGCCCGATGATCTCTTTGTTCGACCATTTTTCGGGCGATGGCTTATATTCCCAATCAATAATATGCCTGTTGGCGATAGCTATAAACTGATCAATTGCAAAAGATAGCTGCGTAGTTACCTGGTCCATATGCGGAGTCTGTTAATTAAATATACCAATGTTCTGATCCGAAAAAGATAAACTTTTTGCAAAAAACTACTACCTTCAAACCCTGAACAAACAGCATGGCCCTTAATTATATCTGGATAGCTTTTTTTCTGATCGCTTTTTCGATTGCCCTGGTAAAATTAATTTTTTTGGGCGATACGGAAGCGTTCAAACTATTGATCGACGGTATTTTTGATTCTTCAAAATCATCCGTAATGGATATTGCCCTGCCTCTTGCCGGCGCCATGACCTTTTGGCTGGGTATTATGAAAGTAGGCGAAAAGGCCGGCGCTATTAGTTTTCTTTCGCGGGTTGTAGGGCCTTTTTTCAGGCGGATATTTCCCGAGATACCAGAAAATCACCCTGCTCTTGGTAACCTGGTAATGAGTTTTTCGGCCAATTTATTAGGTTTGATCAATGCGGCAACACCGTTCGGCTTAAAGGCGATGGATAGTTTGCAGGAAATAAACAAGGATAAGGAAAGTGCTTCCAATGCACAGATCATGTTCCTGGTATTACTTACTTCGGGGATGCAATTGTTACCCATTACTATTATTGCCCAGCGCGCTATATTACATGCGGCAGACCCTACAGACATCTTTATTCCCTGTATCATTGCAACCTACGTTTCGGCCGTGGTAGGCATGATAGCGGTATCTATTAAACAGGGGATCAACTTATTTGACCGTGTTATTGTTGTCTGGCTGGGCGGCCTTACACTATTTATCGGCTTATTGGTTTGGTATTTTATGACTTATCTTACCAAAGAGCAGATAAGCACTTTCTCGAAAGTCGCCAGTAATTTACTGCTCTTTATTATCCCCGTAGCCTTTATGATCGGTGCATTACGAAAAAAAGAAAATGTATTCGAGGCTTTTATTGATGGCGCAAAATCAGGTTTTGATGTATCCATTAAAATAATACCCTACCTGGTGGCCATGCTTGTTGGCATTAGTGTGTTTCGCAGCTGCGGTGCTTTAGGATATATGAATGATGGTTTAAAATGGGTGATAAGCCACCTTAACCTGGATACACGCTTTGTTGATGCCATGCCGGTTGCTTATATGAAACCGCTCAGCGGATCGGGCTCCAGGGCCATGATGATATCCACCATGCAGACCTTTGGCCCCGATAGTTTTGCCGGGCGGTTAGGGTGTGTATTTAATGGCTCAGCGGATACTACATTTTTTATAGTTGCCCTTTATTTCGGCTCCGTAGGGATCAAAAAATTCCGTTATTCCATACCGTTTGGATTGATTGCCGACCTGGCCGGAATTATAGCTGCTATTTTCGTTACTTATCTGTTTTTCGGATAAAATTTATTTTCAACATTTCTTATTTTTTACTTCACTGCTTTACAGTCAATTAGCAGATAATAAAGGGGTTAGATACTATCCCCTTTTCAAGCATTTATTGGCCCCGGATTTCGCAACTAAATCACCCGTTTTTCGTAAAAGTGACGGATGCTTATTTACAGTTTAAACAGCGTTAAAACGCATGTACAGCTATAATTTAATCTGATTTAACCGGGAATATTGATGGATAGAACTTTTACTAAATCATTCTTATTGGCAATATTCACCTTATTCACTTTAACAGGTGTATATGCTCAGACCGTTACGGTCGGTACAGTTGACCCCGGCCCCTATGGTCGTGGCTCAACCATTACAGTCCCGATAACTATTAATGATGCCGGAGGCTGTATTGACCAAAGCAATACTTTTAATCTTTTCCTGTCTGATGCTTCGGGTAATTTCACACCAGGCACTCTGATCGGCAGCTATGCAGGATTTTATACGCCATTTGTTAATGGTGTAATACCGGCGGGTACGCCTGCAGGAACTGGCTATAAAGTAAGGGTGCAGTCGACCAATCCTGCTACCACCAGTGCCGCCTCTGCGGCGTTTGAAGTTAAAGCAGTGACCGGGGTAACAGCATCAGCATCATCTAACAAGAACGTAGCAGGTGGAGTATTCGGGCAGTGCGTGGGTGCGGCTAATTCACCTTTTGTTATATCTAATACTTCAGCTGCCGGGACAACGGTAACGGCAAGTTTTTTTAATACGCAAACCCAGTCATTTGAAGCAACCGATGTTCCGATCCCGACGGGCGGTTATACTTTTAATGCAGCAAATACAACTACTTACACAGTCATTGTTAAGACTACAGATGCCAGTGGTACCGTCGGAACTTTTCAATATCAATTGATCAATAATCCTGTTCACCAGAATATAGGGTCTGCCGGAAATAACTTTGTATGTCTTGTTAATAACCAGGGCGATCTTTCTTTCAGTATCGATATTTCGGCCTTGTCAGCAGGTGGGATCGGCGCCAATTACCTGGGAGACACCTATGTACTCGACTGGGGGGATGGTACTTCCACTACCTTTACGTATTGCCAGTTAAAGGCGCTTGGTGGTGTAGTAACACATACCTTTACATTGCCATCCTGTGGTAAAACAGCAGGGAATGGCGATTCAAATGCGTTTTATGTAACCAATAGTCCTATTAGTCCTTATTGTGGGCAAATAACGGCAGCACCTGGTGTTTCAGCAAAAGTAATAATAAAGCCAACAACCTCATTTGCTGCACCTTCCGTAGCTTGTGTGGGTACTGCGCTTACTATTCCAAACACATCTGATCCGGGACCGGATTATAGCCTGGGAGCAACCTCTACCTGTCTTGCTAATCCGGGTGCACTATATGACTGGAAATTAGATGGTGTTCCGGTAGTTGGCTATCAGGGTGTATTACGCAGCAAATCATTTATTTTCCCGGCCACTACAACAGCTGGTAATCATGTGTTAGAGCTTGATTCAGAACTACCAGCTTCAGGCGTAGGATGTCAGGCTGATCCTTACATACAAACCATTTGTTTTGAAAATCCGCCACAGCCGGTGTTTAGTATGCCGGCAGAAGTATGTATAAACAGCGGACCTGTAATCCCAACCAATACATCTACTATTGATGCTTTCTGTGGTGTGGATACCTATACCTGGATCACAACAGGGCCTCAGCCGGTGACTTATGCCGGTGGCACAAACGCAAATAGTGAATTCCCAAAATTTGTTTTCCCTGTGGCGGGTGTATATACCGTGCAGTTAGGAATTAATTCAGGTGGTTGCGGACTGATCAAAGCGGCAGTGCAAACCATCAGGGTTGATGATGTGCCAACCGCTTCGCTTTCACCCGACATTACTATCTGCGGTAACAACCTGTCGTTTACATTTGATCCAAGCCAAACGGTTACTAAAACCATATTAACCGGTACTGCTCAGACACAGGCTGATACCTATACCTGGGATATTACAGGCGGGGTCTTTAGCTTTACTGGCGGAACAAACCAGAACAGCCAATATCCTAAAATATTATTTGCCGATTTTGCCGCCTATACCATAAAAGTAACACATAAGAACAGTTGCGGCACTATTACTAAAACACAAATGATAACATTTGTGCAGGCACCTACTGTAGATGCAGGCATTGATCAGAATATTTGTGCTAGTAATCCGGCCGCTCCATTAACGGGATCGATCACAGGCACTTATACGAGTTTTCAATGGACAGGCGGCACCGGAACTTTCTCTGCGGGCCGTAATTCACTTACCACTACTTATACGCCAAGCAATGCGGAAATTACCGCAGGCCAGGTGACCCTGACTTTACAAGCTAATACTGCTTTACCGGCTCCCTGTGATAAAGTAACAGATGATATTGTTATCAACATTACGCCGACCGCCTTTATAACCAGCCCGCCTACTGCTGAACTGTGCTCGGGACAACCTTTGAATTATACGATAACAGCTAATAACAACCTGGCTACTTTTGCCTGGACAGCATTGGTATCATCAGGTACAGTTACAGGGTTCACTGCATCAGGCACATCAGCCAATCTTAATGATGTATTGACCAATACCGGCAATGTGGATGGGGTATTAAAATATGATATTTTACCAACCATAGGATCTTGTCCGGGTACGCCCTTTGTCTTAACAGTTACCGTGCATCCATTACCTGTGCTTACCGTTCCGCCAACACTGGATATTTGTAATAACCAGGCAGCCAATGTTACCTTATCATCAAACGTTGCAAATACAACCTATACCTGGACAAGCACAGCAGACGCCGACATTACCGGCAACACCAATCAACCTACTGTATTGACCACCAACAGCATACAGGATGTATTAAACAACAGCGGCACCGTGGCTGAAACCGTGACCTATACTATTACGCCTTATAATGGCACCTGTCCCGGCACACCTGTTACCAGCATTGTAACGGTACAACCTACACCAAAAGCATCAATCCCAGGCCCAGACCAGGAAATTTGCAGCACAGCCCCTTATACTTTGCAAGGTAATGACCCGGCGCCATTTACAGGCAAGTGGACCCAGATAGATGCCAATCCGGCAGTTACTTTTTCGGATAACACCAAATTTAATGCAGTTGTTACCGGATTAGTTTCCGGCAACATTTATAAATTCCAGTGGACAATTACAGCTTCGGCAAGCTGCCCTACGAGCAGCAACGTGGTCACCATTACTGTTGATACGCCACCCGTTGGTGGTATCGCAGCTGCTAACCCTGCCGATATTTGTTTGGGCAGCAACACCCAGGTTAATCTTACCGGTCAGTTGGGGAGTGTTGTGCAATGGGAAACCTCTATTGACAATGCCACCTGGTCGCTTATCAGCAATACTACTGCCAGCCTTGTTACACCTGTGTTAACCCAGACAACTTATTACAGGGCCTTAATACATAATGGCAATACCTGTACAGACGTCTATTCGGCTGTAGCAACGGTAACGGTGCATCCCCCTCCTACAATTGCTATTGCGGGGCCAAATGATGAAATATGTAATTCAGCCGTTTATACACTACAAGGGAACGCGCCAACATCCGGCACGGGCTTATGGACACAGGGTATTAATAATCCGGCTGGTGCTACTTTCGTAAATGCCGGTGATCCTAACACACAAATTAACGGACTGGCACCAGGCACGTATACATTTATCTGGACCATTACTGCTTCAGCAACTTGTCCGCCAAGTACAAGTAGTGTAACCATAAAGGTGGATTCTCCGCCAATTGGAGGTATTGCAACCGCTTTACCTACAGAGGTTTGTAAAGGTGATGGCAGCCAGTTAACGCTCACCGGGCAATTTGGTACCATAGTAGAATGGCAAACATTTGTTGGCGGCACCTGGCAGGGAATACCAAATTCGGCTAATAACCCAATTTTATCGGTTACAAATTTAACCCAGACCACACAATACAGGGTTAGGTTAAGCACAGGTAATACATGCCCGGACGTATTTTCAACAGTGGCGACTGTAACAGTTGACGAGCCGCCTACTGTTGCAGTTGCGGGACCAGACGATGAGGTTTGTAATTCTCCTGTTTATACACTGCAAGGTAATACCCCTGCATCCGGAACAGGTAAATGGACACAAGACGTCAGCAATCCTGCGGGTGCAACCTTTGCTAATATTACAAACCCTAATACAACAGTTAGTGGCCTGGCTCCTGGTGTTTACCGATTTATATGGACTATTACCGCTTCGGCAACTTGTCCGTCAAGCACCAGCACGGTAAAGATTACCATAGATGCTCCACCGGTTGGCGGCACTACGGCAGGTATTGCTACCGTATGTTCCGGTGATAACAATGGCCAGATCGCATTGACGGGACAGGTAGGAACTGTTAAGCAATGGCAATCATCTACTGACGGGGTTAATTACTTCCCTTTAGCGAGTGCAGGAACCGGCACTACCATGACCTATACACAGTTAACACAAACCACCTTTTACAGGGCTGTTGTTACCAATGGCACCGTTTGTCCTGATGTATTTTCGACTCCAACCAAAATTACGGTAAACCCAACCACGCCATTGGCCAATGCAGGCCCTGACCAGGGTATCTGTAATCAAAACTACGCTGATATGGTGGGTAATGATCCGGGACCGTTGTTTAGCGGTGTATGGACACAAACACTCGGGCCAGCAGTTACCATAGTTAACCCTAACGATCCGCATACACGAATTACGGGTTTAACAAGGGGTAGTGCTTATACTTTTAAATGGACAATTATCGGGCTGGCACCTTGTGGTAATACCGAAGACCTTGTTGATATAAGTGCAACATCAGATGTGGTACCGAGCTTTACTATGGATCAGAACCATAATTGCGGAAACTTATCTGTAAACTTTACCAATACATCTACCCCATCGCCTACAGGTACATTTGTTTGGGATTTTGGTGATGGATCGCCTGTGGTAACTGCGGTAAATCCACCTCCGCATACATTCCCGCCTTCAACTGATGGTACAGAAAAAACCTATCGCATTACGCTGACACCTATAAGTAATTGCGGGTCGCAGGCGCCTTACCAGGCTGATGTTACTGTAAGTCCAGCCGTACCGGTTGCATCCATGAGTCCTAACCAGGCATCGGCCTGCGGTACATTTGCCTTGAAGGTAGAGAACCACTCGCCGGGCGATAACGCAAAATATGATTATTACCTGAAGGATGCAGGTGGAACTGTTGTACAACATATAAGTGTTACGGATAAAAATGACGTAACCTTCCAGCCTATTGTTCCTACTGTTGCTACCAATTATACTATCACTTTAACGGTTACTGATAAGTGCGGCAACCAGGTATCAACAGTCCCTCAGATCATTTCGGTATCGCCTTCAACCCTTATTTCGCAGATACAGATCAAAGGCGGCATAGAATCGGTTTGTTTAGGAAATCCGGTAACTTTCCAGAATATTTCAACCGGCGGCGACCGTTTCACTATAAAAGTTTATGATTCTGGGCATAACCTGATCCTAACACTACCGGCAGGGACAGGTGAAACCAATTATACACCAACAGCTGCGGGTAACTACTATGTAACCATAACAGCAGGTAATGAAGGCTGCGGTGATGCACCGGCATCGGCAGAAAGGCAATTTACTGTTTATCCTGTTCCTCAGCCTAATTTCACTTATACTTCGGACAAGGATTATAATATCACCTTTACTAATACAACTCCGAATGACGGTAATATACCTGCATCATCCGTATTATACAGCTGGAATTTTGGCGACGGCTCTCCGAATGAATCTTCGTATACCCCTAATAAGCACCGTTTTGATTACGCCAAGTCGCCATTTACAGTTACTTTAACTGCCACCACACCGGGCAGCTCTTGCTCAAATATTACTACACAAACCATTAATGTGAAGTTTTTGGGTAACCTGTTTTTGCCAAATGCGTTTATACCCACCAGTTCAAATAATCAGCTGAAAACATATATGGCCAAAGGGTTTGGTATGAAAACATGGAAGATGCAGATATTCAACAATTTTGGCCAGTTAATTTGGGAAACCACCAAGCTTGATAATAACGGAGCGCCTGTTGAGGGATGGGATGGCACTTATAAAGGCCAGATCGTAGAGCAGGGCGTTTATATATGGCAAATAACCGCAACTCTTTTAAATGGGGAAGATTGGAAAGGTATGTCTTACAATAATTCATCACCGAGCAGAACCGGGGCAATACATTTAATAAGATAATTGATGAGGAATTTGGCTATGCGGTGGTTTGTTGTTTTAATGCTGGTACTGAAAGTTTTTACAAGCAGCGCCCAGGATCACCTGTATTCACAATTTTTCAATTCTCCATTATACCTCAATCCGGCACTTACCGGACAGTTTAAAGCCGATCTGCGTATGAATTTGATCTACCGTAACCAATGGACACAGGTACCCGGAACACTTTCTTATGTATCAGGATCAATCGACTATAACGTCCCGCGTTTTGGCGGTGGCATAGGACTGCTATTTACCCGCAGCAGCGAGGGTACAGCTTATCTTGATAAAACTAATCTCTCGGGCTTATATTCTTATAGTATCGGTTCTGAGGATTTTGTATTATCCTTCGGATTGCAGGCAGGCTTTACTAACCGTAAAATAGATTACAGTAAGCTGATCTTTGGCGACCAGGTAGACCCAAGCCTTGGAATCATTCCGGGTTCATCATCTGCCGGTGACCTGCCTTTTAATAATAAATTTTATTTTGATTCCGGCATTGGCACCAACCTGGTTGTCGGCGAATTCAATATCGGTGTAGCCATGCAGCATATTAATCAACCCAATGAATCCTTTACCGGCCAACCTGCCAAGCTACCTATGCGGTTAAATGCAAATATCAGTTATCGCTATGATCTTGACCAGTTTGAAAACATGGATGATGATGATAAATCCTACGTAATACCTTCTGTTGTGTTTTACAAAC
>JBEHXM010000034.1:0-40911 GCA_048498695.1 Bacteroidota bacterium | reverse complement strand
CGGCCGCCGCCACCCTGGTAACCAAATCCGCGGATATAATCACGTTTTTCGCCGTTAAGGTTACGGTACCTTGGTATATACACCCCGTTTGCACGGCGACCGAAATAATATTTATCCTCATAACCTTCAACGGTACCACCGGCACCTACACCCAAATGGTGGTCCATCAGGTTATGGCCCAATTCGCCGCTGCTGCTGCCTAATCCATCATGCCAAACATCTGTAGCCGAGTTCATGAGTACCCAGGCAGAGTTCAACGTAGATGCATTCAGGAAAACGATCTTTGCGAAATACTGATAGGTTTGATTGTTCTGTGCATCAAGCACCTCAACACCCTTAGCTTTTTTGGTGTCCTTATCATATAATATCTTGGTTACTATTGACCATGGCCTAACTGTTAAATTACCTGTTGCCACTGCTGCAGGCAATGTTGACGATTGGGTACTGAAATAAGCACCGAACGGGCATCCCAACCAGCATTTATTACGATACTGGCAATTAGTCCTTCCCGGCAGCGGCTGTGTGATATTAGCTGTACGGCCAATGATCATGTGCCTGTCGCCATTAGATTTATAGTAGGCGTTCATCCTGGCAGCTACATCTTTTTCTACGCAATTCATTTCCATAGGCGGCATAAAATCGCCGTCAGGCAAAATAGCCAGGCCGTCCCTGTTGCCAGAGATACCCGCAAATTTTTCCGCATGGCTGTACCATGGCGCCAGGTCTTTATAACGAATAGGCCAATCAACCCCGATACCGTCTTTTAAGTTTGCTTCAAAGTCTACATCAGCCCAGCGGTAGCTTTGACGGCCCCACATCAGTGAACGGCCACCTACGTGATAGCCGCGGAACCAATCGAAACGTTTTATTTCCACATACGGGCTTTCTTTCTCATTCACCCAGTAATCCAGGTTGGTTTCGTTCAGGGGATAATCTCTTTTCAGTACCGGATAATCTTTTTCCATTTGTACTGTGCGGCCGCCGCGGTGCTCGAATTCCCATGGCGCTTTATTGGCGTTTACGTAATCTTTCACGTGCACAATATCACGGCCACGCTCAAGCATAATCGTTTTTAGTCCTTTTTCTGTTAATTCCTTTGCAGCCCAGCCACCCGATATCCCTGAGCCAATGACGATCGCGTCATATGTGTTTGTAGACATAGTTCTTTAATTGGTTAAATTGGTTACTCCGACTAATGTATGAACAAAAAATTACCGAACAAATAATCATTGTGTTTTTTTAACACAATAACGGCTTTTAAACGTCATAAACGCGGATTTTGTACTGTTTTATATAAATGTTTTTGGCCTTAATGACCTTTTAAATATTTCCTTTTTTCATTTCGCTGACCGCATAATCGGCCGCCCGGGCTGTTAAAGCCATATAAGTAAGAGATGGGTTCTGGCATGAGGTAGAGGTCATGCTGGCGCCATCCGTTACAAATACATTCTTGCAGGCATGTACCTGGTTCCAACTATTCAGTATGGATGTTTTAGGGTCATGTCCCATCCTGGCCCCACCCATTTCATGGATATCTAATCCCGGCGCCTGGTGGTTAGTTTCGGCTTTAATATTTTTGAACCCGGCACTGGTGAACATTTCTGTTAGCTGCTCTACATAATCCTTCTGCATCTTTTGATCATTATCGTCATAATCGACGGATATTTTCAACTGAGGAATACCCCATGGATCTTTTTTGTCAGGATCAAGCGCTACATAATTGCTTTCCTTCGGAATGGTCTCTCCCATCAGGTGTGATCCTACATGCCATTTGCCATATTCTTTCTTGGACAGGCCGGCTTTAAAATCATCACCTACGCCATCCCAGGTATGTTTAAATCCGCGGTAGGCACCTAATCCGGCGGCATAACCACGCAAAAAGTTGGTTTCCTGTTTATACACGTTCCTGAAACGCGGGATGTAGCCCCCGCCGGCAGGATTGCGGCCGTCTGTCGCCCACTCTTCAAACCCTTCCACTTCTGCACTAATATGTGCCGAATAGTTGTGGAACGCCACATATTTTCCCAAAACACCGCTATCATTACCCAGCCCGTTAGGGAAACGATGCGATTTTGAATTCAAGAGCACCAGGTTGGTATTTATGGCAGCAGCGTTAACAAAAATAATACGCGCGTAATATTCAATAGCTTCTTTGGTGTTGGTATCTATTACACGTACACCCACAGCCTTGCCTTTTGTATCGTCATAAATTACAGACTCCACCACTGAAAATGGCCTCAAAGTAAGGTGGCCCGATTTTAATGCCCAAGGGATTGTAGAGGCATTGGCGCTGAAGTAGCCACCAAAAGGACATCCCCGCTGGCATAGGGTACGTTCCTGGCATTGTGAACGGCCCTGATCCAAATGAATCTGGTTGGGTTTTGACAAATGCGCACAGCGTGCACTGATCACATGTCTGTTTTTATAATTGGTTTTAACATGCTTGCTGAAGTATTCCTCAACCGCATTCATCGGATAAGCCGGTAAAAATTCGCCATCAGGTAATTCGGCCAAACCATCTTTATTGCCTGATATACCTGCAAATTTCTCTACATAGCTGTACCAGGGAGCAATATCTTTATAACGGATAGGCCAATCGACCGCAAAGCCATCACGCGCAGGGCCTTCAAAATCGAAATCACTCCAGCGTTGGGTTTGCCTTGCCCACATCAGTGATTTGCCACCTACCTGGTAGCCCCGTATCCAATCGAACGGTTTTTCCTGTACATAAGGGTGCTCATGGTCCTTCACAAAAAAGTGCATGGCATCTTCTTTAAAGGCATAACAGCGGTTTACCACAGGATTTGCCTCCTGTATATCCATTGGCACTTCGCCGCGGTGTTCAAACTCCCAGGGGTATAAATTGGTGGTAGGATAATCTTTGATATGCTTTACGTCGCGACCGCGTTCAAGCATTAATGTTTTTAAACCTTTGCCAGTCAGTTCTTTTGCTGCCCAGCCGCCACTCATCCCGGAACCTATGACGATCGCATCAAATGTGCGTTCCTTTATACTATCTGTATTTAAATTAGCCATTTTATGCCTGTAATTTTTTTACCGGGAAATGTGCATTATATCTTCCCGGAACCAACTCATAAACCACCTCTTTTGTCATGAAATATTTTGACTCGGTATAGCCAAAAACAGTGAGGCCCTTTACTGTACCAACAAATGCCTGCATATCTTTTGAATATGTGTTATCCTTTTTCTCAAAAGATCTCAGCACTTCTTCTTTCTCCTTCTTGCTGCAATCAGCAAAGCTTTTATTGTAAAGCTTTTTAGGTACGTCCTTAAACTCATCCATGCCTTTTAAAAACACCTTTTGATCTTCCTTTTTGCTGCAATCATCCACCATCTTCATTATAAAGCCATATAAATTCAGGTCGGTAGCACCCGGTGTAGTTGTTTTTGGGATAATGGTTTCGGCCATATCAGTTATCAGCTTTTGCTGATCTGAAGCGATGTCGAAATATTTAAAATGAGCTACGGGATTGTGCTCGGTACAGGAAGGCAATAAAGCTGCACCGCCTATAACTAAAGCCAGATTTCGTATTGCTGTACGCCTGTCCATATCAAATTTGAATATAAAATTGGTTAGTATCGTTGGTTAAAGATAACCGGGCACAATATAGATGTATAATTGACATTATTTAATATAAACGTAAAAAAATTCAGAAAAATTATTGCTAACTTTTCTGAATTCCGTTAACCAAATTTATCAGCAAGTAATTTAGGGAAAGCAAACTAGAAACCCCATTTTTTCATCATTTGTAAATCAATTTTTACACAATCAAATGGGTCTTTACCCTGGTACGACTCCTGCTCGATGATAAATTGCGAAGTGCCGCCATTTTTCCTGGCTTCTTTCAAAATATCTTTCACCGGCATTACACCGGCTCCCAAAATAGTACTGTCGTACCCATCCATTCCCTGGCCGGTTGTACTTTTTATCTCGTCCTTCACGTGCATCAGTTCGAAACGACCGGGATATTTTTTAAGCAGGTCTAAAGCTATACCACCTGCGCCCAGCATATTACCTATGTCCATTTGCTGTGCCACCAGTTCAGAGTCAGTATTTTTCAGGATATAATCATACAGGTCGCTGTCGCCAACTTTTGTGCTGAACTCGAAGTTGTGGTTATGGTAACCAAATTTCATCCCTGATTTTTTACACAGTTCACCGCACTTGTTAAACTGATCCATAAAACGTTTTAAACCATCCATATCATGGCGCAGATCTTCATCCAGCCACGGGCTGATCACATAACGCTGGCCAACTTCGGCAGCATCCTCTATCGTATATTTCCATTTATCAGTGAAATCATTTTTAGATGTGTCCCAATCATGAGCGGTCATTACCGTATGTCCGCTTGGCATTTGCAGGTTCATATCCGCTAATATTTTCTTAAATTCCTTTGCATCAAATCCATAAAATTTCCTGTTGATATAGTTAGCATGCTCCACATGCACGTAACCCATATCTGCCAGTTTTTTAAGTGAGCCTTTCGGGTCTTTACCCATAGCATCACGAACCGAGTAAAGCTGCACGCCAACGCGTACTATTTTTTTGTCAGATGCAAAAAGGTCATTTGACAATAAGGTTGAACCTGCTACTACCATGGCTGTGTTTTTAATAAATTTTCTGCGTGAGGAATCCATTTTTGTGCGTTTTAAAGTGTTTTATAATTGGTTAACTATTGGCCTATCGGGAAAGCCGGGAATAAAAGGTTTGAGTTGCTTACAAATGCCAGGTGCTTGCTATCCGGCGCCCATGATGGGGTATTGATTGTCCCCTGTCCGCCATAAAGGTAGGCGACTACTTTTGACGGACCGCCGCTTGTTGGCATCACCCGCAGGTATACGTGTTTATAAAAAGGGTGGTCGCCGGGCGCTACTTCATCTTTCAGGAAGGTGATGTATACTATCCATTTCCCATCGGGCGAAACATGCGGAAACCAGTTGTTAAAATCGTCATTGGTAATTTGTGTTTGCTCGCTGCCATCGGGTTTCATCCGCCAAACCTGCATTAAGCCGGTACGTACCGAGTTAAAATAGATGTACTTACCATCAGGACTATATTCGGGGCCATCATCCAAACCTTTTGCATCGGTTAAACGCACTTCAGGGCCGCCACCTGCGGGTATGCGATAAACATCATATTCGCCATTACGGTCGCCGCAGAACACAATATATTTTTTATCGGGCGACCAGCCATGCATGTACGAAGGACCTGTTGGGGTAATCTGCTTTGCCTCGCCGCCACCGATAGGTACCGTAAATCCTACGGATGCACCTCTTTCACCATTGCCACTGCTTACCGCAAGCGTTTTGCCGTCAAATGATATTACGTGGTCGTTATTATTTTTTGTTGCCGCGCCGGTATTGATCTCTTTTGGAGTGCCGGTAGCGAGGTTGAAATTATACAATTTACCATCCCGGTTATAGATCAATGATTTACCATCATTTATCCAGTTTGGCGCCTGTAAGGAGTTTGGTATCTGGTAAATGATCTTGCTGTTTTGTGTAGCGAGGTCTAATATTTCAATACTGCTGCCCAAATAGCTTTTATAAGGAACGAGGTCTTTACCAGCCGGAACTACAATGCGCACATTATTAAATGTTGCCTTTTCGGTAACATCGGGATTGTGCGAGCAGATAAATATGCCTACATATACATCATCACCCAGGTCAAGATCGTCAAGTTTTTCAGTTACAAAGGTTTCGCCTTTATGCGCAACAGACATGGTATAGGTATTTCCTTTCCGCTCCAACTGGATAACATCGGCATGAGTTAGTTTTGATTTTATTTCCTCGGTGATACCGCTTACGGTGCGCCTGTATTGCAGCGAGGTTAAACCATCGCCATGTACTACTGCATTGATGTGTTTTGAATTGGTATCGAGTGATGTGCGCACCATTAGTCCTACTTTCCGGTGATCTTCAACCCCTTTACCGATAAATGCGGCATTGGTGCGCAGTATAAAATCGCCTTTCATTTTCTTCCACACAAAATGGAATTCATCATGCGTGCCCCAGATGTTTGTGCCTGAGCCCTCGAGGTGATATTGCTGGGTGGCCTTGTCAAAAGTGGCACTGCCCTTGTGTTTTACCGGCCCTACGTCCGATTGTCCATCAAATATGCCAAGCTGGCCTGTTTGGGCATTGGCATTTACAGTAAAAAGACTTAAACCTAAAAAGGCGCAAACAAGCAGGCGAGATACTTTATTTTTCATCAGTAAGGTGTTGGGTTTACACTAAATAATTGGGTTCACTAAATTATAAATTACATTGATAAAAGCTATAATACTTTCTTATCAATTTTATTACAATTCAAATAATAACTCCCAAGGTACTTCTTCAAATTACCAAACGAAAAAGCTATTGTGTATCAAATAGCTTCAATATCTTACGCTGACGGTTTATTTCTGCCAGTTTTTGGGGCGATATACCTTCGTGGTTTTCTTTGTGGATGTCGGCACCGTATTTCAGCAGCATTTTGATCTGCTCGTCCGGCAGCTTTCTTTTTATCGCATAATAAAGTGCGGTATTACCTTTTTTGTCAGCAAAATTAACGTCGGCGTCATTTTGCAGGAACCATTCGGCAACCTTAAATCTTTTCCAGTTGAAAGCGGCAAAAAATGGTGTATCACCTATCGATCCGTTATCAATTTCGGCTCCGTGCGATTTAAATAAGTCTGCTGCCTCTGCATCATCATACCAGGCAATGGCGAACATACAATTACCGGGGTTTGCACCATTATCTAAAAGGTATTTATAAAGCACCTCGTTTCTTCCACGGGTATAGGCATACCAGAGCGGCGTTGCAGGAAAAAAGCCGCATCCGTCCTTTATGCGGTGAATTGAGTTTATATCTGTCCCGCTTTTTAAAAGCAGTTTAAGAATCTGCAAAGATGCTGTGGCTTTTTGCTGATCGCCGGCAATATTGATACCACACAAATAATGTAAAGCATTTTTGCCATCATTCTCTGCCCAGGTGATCCATTTTGGATCTTTTTGAAGGATATCTTCAATTGCCGCAGTATTCAGATCTTTAACAGCCTGTATGAATTTATTCATAGTAACCCACTATTTTATAGCTATACCTGTCTGTATAAATCTCTGAAAAATAAACGCAATTAAAAAGTCCTACATGAAAACCATGTGAGTTGTGCGAACAAATTTTGTTTGATTGAATGGAGATAATCAGGCGTACTCCGTATTCAGCGGCAAGCTAAAAAAGAAGGTACTGCCTTTGCCGGGTTTTGAGCTTATCCACAGTTTGCCGCCGTTAAGCTCTACCAACTCTTTGCATAACAGCAATCCTATTCCTGTGCCATTTTCGCCGAGTGTGCCTGGCTGCGAAAAGTGGGTTTGCGGGAAAAATAATCTGCCCACCTCATCAATGCTCATTCCTTTTCCATTATCCTGCACACTGATGATCACTTTATTTTCTCTGTAGGTAGAGTTTAGCTTAATACAGCCTTTGGTGTCGGTAAATTTGATCGCATTGCTGATGAGGTTGCGCAATACGACCTTAATATGATTTTCATCCGCCAGTACAGATTGCCCCGGATTGGCCTGGTTGACGAACTCGATGTTTTTCCGTTGTAAGGCATGATTAAAGGTTTGTTCCATCTCAACCCCCAATAAAAATATATCCAGCCGCGACGAATTTATGCTCCTGCCCCTGATGTGATTGCCAGCCCAGTCCATCAGGTTCGACAGGGTCAGTTCGGCGCTTTTTACCAGCGGGTTAATATCCTTCATCAGCCAATGGATCTCATCAGCGGGGATATAATCCGCTTCAAACATTTCGACAATGTTCCGCAAATTAGCAAGCGGGGTACGCAGATCATGCCCTATTACCGCCAGTAATTTATCCTTTATTTTACTGATCGTTTGCAGGTTTTCTGTTTGTGCTTCAATCAGCTGCTTATGTTCAAGCAGTGCCTTATGTTTGGCCTGCAATTGAATATTTAACTCCGTTTTCTGTTTGTAATAGTACCAGGTGACCGATAATACAGCTATTACTACTAATAGAGATAAGCTGAGCGAAATAATAATCAATCGCTGCAGCCTCATTTTATCCTTTATTTCCTTTGCGTTACGTTCAAAATCTGATATACTGTTCAAACGGGTTTCCAGCGTGAAGTAATTTTGTATCAGGTCTGTATTTTTAGCTTTATAGAATTTACTCAGGCTGTCCTTTAAAGCAATATATTTTTTTTGATAGGCCAGCGCATTTTTCAGGTCATTCTGCTGCACATAACTGGTTACCATTTCATTATAAGCGCCCGACAATGCATCAACAACCCCTATACTGCCGGCAAGTTCAGCACCTTTTTTGGCATAGCTGACCGCTTTATCAAAGTTGTGAAGCTGATTGTAAATTGCAGCATATTCTATGTAGGTTTTTGACCGCAGGCGGTTATTATGGATAGCCAGGCTCATGTTATATGCAGTATCAGAATAAGCCAGCGCAGTCTTATAATCCTTTTTATTACGATAAATGCCGCTTAGGCGCCCGTATATTACCGCAGTATTATTTTTCTCCTTTATAATTTTATTCAACCGCAACGACAGGTTGGCTTCCTTAATGGCCCGTTCATAATCTTTGGTGAGCATATACACGTACGACCGTTCGCTGTGTATTTCTGCCAGCATGCCGGGGTTATTCCCTGCAAAATGTTCCGATCTGTTTAAACTATTAAAAGCTTCCTTATAATTACCCAGGTCTGCATAAGTGCGACCCATAACACCGTAGCAGTCTGAAACCAATAATGGTTTATCTTTCGGCAGGTTGATCAAAGCCTTATTGAGGAATACCAATGCTATAGGATAATAGGATTGCGACCAGTAAACATGCCCGATATTTAAAAAGCTTCGGCCAATCCCTTCTTTATATTCAGATTTTTCGGCCAGCAGGAGTGCCTTCTCAGCAATGGCACGTGCCGAATCGGGCGATTCAAGGTAAATACTGAAGGCAAAATCATTCAGGTGGTCAATGGCTTTATGTACCAGTTCCCCGTTATCGGCGGATGAAGATGAGCGTGATCCGGTTTGGGCAAAGGCCTCCCCTTGCATTAGCAGTAAGAATACTAACCCGAAAAAAATCTTCATTTAACTTAATACGGTAAAACAAGCCCAAGGTTCGCAAAAACCCTATCAAATATAATACTTAGCCCGATATTATGCAGCGTTCGTCGGCCAGCATTTTCTTGCATAATTCTTCGCTTTCGGGCACAACTATCTGGTCGGCCTCCTGCTTATAGTTTTGCTTTAATTGCTTGCGGCGGCGGGCTTCAAAAAACCGGCGCACATGATCCCTGCTTTCGAGTATCAGTCCGGGTATCAATATGGGCTGGTTCTGTTCGTTTTTGGCTACCATGGTAAAATAACTGGTGTTGGTATGAAAAACCTGGTTGGTTTTTATATTCTCGGATATTACCCTGATGCCGACTACCAATGAGGTTTTACCCACATAGTTAACCGATGCCATCAGCGAAACCAGGTCGCCTACCTCAACGGGCTGCAAAAAATCGACCGTATCAATTGATGCCGTTACGCAATAATTACCGGCATGTTTGGCCGCGCACACGTAAGCCACCTTATCCATCAGCGATAACAAAATGCCCCCGTGTATCTTACCGCCAAAGTTAGAATAAGAGGGTATCATCAGCTCCGTAATGGTGGTTTCTGAAAAACTGACCGGCTTATAGGAAGAAATATCGGTTAAGGCTGTCATATTTGCGTTTTTGTTGTTACAAGTTTAATGAATTTGATTGGAAGGTTATTTAACTATAATCCGGACAACCAATTTTGAATTTAATATCACATATTCTATATTGCCCGGTATGCCGTTAAAAAAAATATTGCTAACTATATTCTGCTTTTTTTGCATTGTCAACTGCTTTGCACAGGAGACCATTGAGAAAAAAGAAAAACTGATCAATCATGTTACTGAAAAATTTCAGGTATTTAAAGATAACGAGCAGGTAAAAAATGGCCCCTATGAGGCGCTTTACAGACGTAAAACCCCGATCGCAACAGGCCAGTATACGAAAGGAAAAAAAACAGGTGAATGGCGCTTTAATGACCCTTCAGGGAAATTAATGCAGATCTATAATTATGATACTGATTCGTTAAAATATGAAGCGAAAGAATACAGTAATGCGTCCGATTTATGGTATGTAGTTGATAAAGACATAACCAGCACTGACAAAGTTACCAAGCCTATAAAAGTGGGTGGAAGATATTATGGCTATTTGCCTTACCTTGGTGCATACCAGGTGCCTTTTAATCTATATGAATATGGTTCTCCTGAATGCATAGCAGTGATCGAGCTGTTGATCAGTCCTTTAGGACGACTGGCTAATTACAAGGTACATGCCGTATGCAGCCTGATAGAATATGACCAGACCATCAATATGAGCACTGCGCTGTTTAAAGAAGAAGACAAAAAGTTTATCCCCGCAACATTGAACGGTCAGCCCATATTATCGCGCATTATCATCAAATGCCGGGTTAACCGAAGCGGGGGGCTTGACTTCTTTTAGTGTAATGCCCAACTCCGAACATTAAAGTATACGCTTTAACATCCGAAATTGAACATTCGAAATTCGATATTAAAAATCTTAATGATGGTGATGTCCGTCCGGTCCGTGTGCATGGCCATGAGATAATTCCTCAGGGGTTGCCGGGCGAACGTTAATGATATTTCCTTTAAAATGTAATGCCTGACCGGCCATAGGGTGGTTCAGGTCAACTATAACGGCATCCTCAGCAACTGATACTACCTGTCCCTGGAAATGGTTCCCGTTATTATCCTGCAAAGGAACTATACTGCCTATTTCGGGTATCTCGGTGCCTTTGAACATCTCTTTTGGCAAATTTGCTACCGCTTCATCGTCATACTGACCATAAGCATCTTCCGCCTCTAAACGGAAATCATATGGATCGCCTGTTGAAAGGGCGCTTAAATTTTCTTCAAATTTTGGCAGCATTTGTCCTGCCCCATATAAAAAAGTAAGCGGCTGTTCCTGGGTAGCACTTTCTACCAAAGCTTCGGTGCCGTCTTCCTGGTTAACATACAGGTCGTAAGTTAATGAAACTACGTGTTGTGGTTCAATCTTCATTATGTCCTTTTATTGATAAGTGTTTAATTTCAAATTTGTTTTAGTGCTTCTTCGATATTCCCGGATGGCAAACCACAGGTTTTGTCTTTACAAATGAATATACGGGTGGCAGCAGCAAACTTGTCCTGCAGCAAAGGTAAACTTCCTTTTTTACCACCCAAGATTATTTTGTTGGGGATATAATTTTTTTCAAATTCAATGCGAAACTGCTCAGAATTCTCCCCTACTATCGCCACTTCATTTATCCCAAAAACCTCGTTTAGCAGCAGCATACACCAGTTGGAATAAGATGAACCATATCTTGCTATCTGCGGAAACACATTGCGTAATAACTGTGCCGATATATCGAGGTAGTTTTCCTTATCAAACAGTAAACCCAATTTTTTAAGGTTATTTGCCATTACTGAATTGGAGGCAGGTGTTACGCTATCCATGATCTCTGATTTGCGCGCGATGAGCTGTTCATCATCATCGGCAGTGTAAAAGAATATCCCTTTTCCGGTATCATAATAATGCGCTATGGCCTGGTCAGTCAATTTGATCGCGGTATGCAGCCATTGCTCATCGAAGGTGACTTCATATAGAGCGATAAAGGCGTCGATCACATTCGCGTAATCATCTAAAAAAGCCTCCCCCCGGCCATCAGAATTTTCCTTATAGATACGATTTAACCGATGACCCATTGTTACCATATTATTTAGAAGGAAGTGTGCATTTTTAAGGGCCAACTCTAAATATTCCTGTTTATTAAATGCCCGGTAAGCATCGCATAATCCTTTCAGCATCAATCCATTCCAGGAGGTTAAAATTTTGTAATCTAAACCCGGCCTGATACGTTTATTCCGCGCTTCCAACACTTTATTTTTTGCCTGGCTGATCTTTGCGATTAACTCATCAACAAGCAACCCTAATTTTTCAGCCAGTTGCTTATCGCTTTCCTTTCGGAAAAACACATTGGTATTTTCTTCTTCCCAATTACCCCGGTCAGTGGCATGGTAATAAATGCAAAACAAATCGGCATCTTCTTCCAATATATCTTCTATCTCAATTTTAGTAAAAGTATAAAACTTACCTTCTACTCCTTCACTGTCTGCATCAAGGGCCGAATAAAAGCCGCCTTCTGGTGATGTAAGCTCGCGTTTTATAAATGATATGGTCTCATCAGTAATTTGAGCATACAGGGGATCAAATTTCCAAACAGCGGCTTCGGCATACAAACTAACGAGTTGCGCATTGTCATAAAGCATCTTTTCAAAATGCGGCACATGCCAGCGTTCATCTACCGAATATCGGGCAAAGCCGCCACCGATATGATCGTAGATACCACCAAAAGCCATTTTATGCAGCGTCAGTTTTACCTGCTGTGCCACTCCTTCATCCTTCATTAAATAAGTATAACGCATTAAAAACTGCCAGTTATTGGGCATGGGAAATTTTGGGGCAGTGCCGATACCGCCTTCTCCCTTGTCAAAATAGCGCTGCCAGTTTTCAAGGATATCTTTTAACCCCTCTTTTTTGTATTCAGGCTGGATATCAACAAACTGAACGGATTCAAATTGTTGGATGCCCTCAGTTAATTTTACCGCGTATTCTTCCGCCTCCTGTGGCTTCTGTTTATAAAAGTCGGCCAGGTTAAAGAGCAGGCTGGTCCAGTCATTTTTACGGAAATAGGTACCACCATAAATAGGCCGCTGATCAGGCAGGCAGATACAATTCAGCGGCCAGCCGCCGCGACCGGTCATCAATTGTACTGCGCTCATGTAGATCTGGTCTACATCGGGGCGCTCTTCTCTGTCTACCTTGATACAAACAAAATATTCATTCATTACCGCTGCCACCTTTTCATCCTCAAAACTTTCGTGCTCCATTACATGGCACCAGTGGCAGGCCGAATAGCCAATGCTTACCAGGATCAGCTTATTTTCATTCTTTGCTTTTTGCAGTGCTTCCGGTCCCCAAGGGTACCAATCTACCGGGTTATGAGCATGCTGTAACAGGTATGGTGAGGCAGAATTGGCAAGACGATTCATAGGAAAATATCAGTATGCTAAATTGCATATTCAAAGTAAGAATTGTGTAATCCGAAAGTTTTAAAAATGTGCAATTATCACATTTTCAATTTTAAAGGCTTAAAAATCTCACATCATCAAATTAATTTGGTTTCTTTGTGCCCGAATTATCAAAATCTCAATAATGAACTGTTTCAAATTAAATCATTTAGTTGGTGTTGGGTTGGTTTTGCTGTTTGCGGCAAATGCGTACGCCCAAAATACAACCGATACTATTAAGTATGACCACCAGGACCTCTTCGGCCCCATCACCTGGCCTGTTACCAGCGGCAATACCCGCTCTGCAAACGGTAACCCGGGCGAACACTACTGGCAAAACCGCGCTGATTACACTATAAAAGCTAAACTTACCGAAGCACAGCAAGATACCAGTATTACAGGCGAGGTAACTATCGCTTACACTAACAATAGTCCTGATCAATTGGACCATTTATGGTTACAACTGGATCAGAACTTGTTTAAGCCTGATTCGCGCGGTGCAGATGTCACCCCTTATACCGGCGACCGTTTTGATGTAAAAGGATTCAGCCGTGGCGGTTATCATATTGCCTCCGTATCGGTAACCTATAAAAATCAAACTTACAAAGTTGAGCCGGTGATAACTGATGCACGTATGCAGGTTAGATTGCACACCCCGCTTGGTGCAAAAGGTGATAAAATTTCGGTAAAAGTCAACTACAGCTTCTCGATACCATTTTATGGCGCCGACCGTATGGGCCGCAAGAAATTCAAAGATGGTTATGTATACGAAATTGCACAATGGTACCCGCGCATGTGTGTGTATGATGATGTAGAAGGCTGGAATACCCTGCCTTATATGGGTTTGGGAGAGTTTTATTGCGAATATGGCAATTTTGATTATTACGTTACTGCACCGGCTAATATGCTGGTAGTAGGCTCGGGCGACCTGCAAAATGGTGCACAGGTGCTTACTGCAACACAGCAGTCCCGCCTGGCTGAGGCCCGAAAAAGTGACAAAACAGTAATGATCACCAAACCGGAAGAAGTTGGTAAAAATAACAGTGCTACCGGTACTAAAACCTGGCACTTTAAAATGGAGAATAGCCGCGATGTTTCGTGGGCAGCATCCACAGCTTTTATATGGGATGCCGCAAGGGTGAATTTCCCGTCGGGAAGAAAAGGCATAGCCATGTCTACCTACCCTATCGAAAGTGCGGGTAACGACTCATGGGGACGTTCTACAGAATACCTGAAAAACAGTATGGAGATCTACTCTAAAAAATATTTTGAATATCCGTGGAACTCGGCCGTAAGCGTATCCGGTGTGGCTTTGGGTATGGAATATCCGGGCATTATCTTCTGCCTTAGCAATTTAAAAAATGGTCAGCTCTGGGGCGATGTTACCCACGAGATCGGCCATAACTGGTTCCCGATGATCGTAGGCTCAAACGAGCGCAAGTATATGTGGCAGGATGAAGGCTTTAACACCTTTATCAATGAATATGCGACCGACCAGTTCAATCATGGTGAATACCGGGATACAACCAAACAGGCGCAAAAAGTATTGCGGTTATATAAAAACAGTCACGACCCGCTGATGACGCCTCCTGAAGCGATCGGCCTGAGAGATTACGCGCAGTATTATTTTAAAACCGCGCTTGGGCTTGATATGCTGCGTAACCAGGTATTGGGGCCTGACCGCTTTGATTATGCTTTTAATGAATATATTAAGCATTGGGCATTTAAACATCCGCTGCCTTATGATTTCTTTCGTTCGATGAACGATGCTTCGGGCGAAGATCTGAACTGGTTCTGGAAACCCTGGTTCTTCACCACCTGGAAGATAGACCAGGCGGTACAGGCAGTGGATTATGTAAAAAATGACCCGGCACAAGGTGCCATTATCACCATAGTGAATAAAGAAAAAATGGCCATGCCTGTCGACTTGAAAATTACCCAGGAGAACGGCACTACCGAAGTACTGCATCTGCCGGTGAACGTATGGCAGCGCGGTGGTGTATGGAAATTTAAATATGCCTCCAAATCAGCCATCAAAAGCATTGTTTTAGATCCCAACGGCGAACTACCGGATATTGATCTGAAGAATAATGTTTGGAAGGCAGCAGCGAAGTAAGGTGAAAGGCTGAAGGGCGAAAGCTGAAAGCTAAAATGATATTAAAGACCGGGTTCAAATTGAACCCGGTCTTTTTTTGTTCTCGCTTAGAACAGCGCGGACGCTGCAATTTCTTTTAAGTTTAGCGTCGACGCTAAACCTGGCGGGGAGTTATAATAAAGAGCTATGCTACTTTAAAAACCCATCCAAATAACCTAATATCGTGTTCGTCTGCATCATCAGGCTGACATGCGTTTGTGCAGGGACAATGGCCAAATGTGATTTTGGCATAGGTGCCAGATCAGCAGATACGCCGCCTCCCAGTAATTGATACGTTTTCATCAGTTCCACTTTGTCCAGGCCATCATTATCTCCCGAGATGATCAATACCGGCATAGTAAATTTCGCAATATTGCTGTCACCCATGTCAAATGGTGTACCCACAAAAGCGATCATCTGTTCTACGAACTTTGTCCACTTTGTTTTGTCAGGCGCTACTGCGTCATATGCCGCTTTTATAGGAGTATTGTTAAAAAATTCAACCTTAAAACCTTTAAACCCATTGTTTACAACGGGCAGCCAGCCAGTACTTTTATAGGTAGAAGAAATGATCACTAGTTTTGTTACCCGTTTAGGGTTTTTTACCGCCAACTGGTAAGCTATGGAACCACCCATGCTATATCCCACAACATCAGCACTGTCAACTTTTAAATAATCCATCACACTTTCCACATCACTTGCCATAGTAGGCAGGTCCAATTTCCTGTCTGAATACGGTGTATGCCCATGTCCCTGCATTTCAATGGCAATTACTTTTCTTGTCTTAGAAAGTTCAGGTATCAATTGGGCCCAGTTAGTCTCGATGGTCATGAAAGCACCATGTAACAGAACGAGAGGCTTACCCTCACCATATACCTCGTAATAAACCTTAATGCCATTAACAGGCGCATAGCCACTGCTGGTAGGCTTAATTTGTCCGTTTGATTGAGATGCTGAGATCATAACGATTGCAATTAGCAGTATTGATTTAATAAGATAACGTGTTTTAAATAAATTTTTCATGACGCTTTCAGATTTAGTTTGAATTGTATTGACAATACAAATATCGAAAGCATTTCAGGACTTTACGCTGTGTAAAAATGACAATCCGAGGGGTGGATCGCGACAAAAACATCATTAATGACCAAACCTGGGCCCCTGAATAATGTTTAAAGCCCGACTTTAAAAAAATCGGGCTTTTTTCGAAGTTCGGCAAACGTTGTCAAAAGTTTATTCTTCTACTAGGTTCCAGGGCGAGACTATAAGCACACAACCTCCCTCGATTCCTCACAGGTTGCGGATGATCGTCTTCCCTTTGACCCTTTTGGTCGAATTGAAGGCGGCAATGGCTTCGTTGAGGGTACAGACGTTGCCGATGTTCAGCCGCAATCGTCCTTCCCGCACCCGTTGTACGAGTTCACTCAGTTGGGCACGATCAGACTCGACAACAAAGTTTATCATAATACCATCAACGGGCCGTGCGTCGGTCGCACCTGTAATGGTTACCAGCGCCCCTCCGTTGCGGACCAGGCCCGCAGACCGCTTCGCAATATCTCCGCCGAGGACGTCGAACACCAAATCGACCGTACCCACATCTTCGAGGGTGTCGTTTTCGAGGTCGACATACGCATGCGCGCCAAAGTCCAGAGCCGCCTGACGACTGTCAGCCCGTCCGGTGCCGATGACGTACGCACCGGCCTCGCGTGCGAGTTGGGTCGCCATCGAACCGACTATGCCAGCTGCACCATGCACAAGTACGCTTTGTCCTGCACGAAGGCGGCCGTGATCGAACAGTCCCTGCCACGCGGTCAGGCCAGGCATCACGAGGGCTGCGCCCACAGTGAAGTCAACATCAGCCGGCAGCGGCGCAAGGTTGCGCGCCTCGACGGCCACATACTCCGCCAGTGTGCCATCTCGGTACCAGTCTGTGAGGCCGAATACCCGCTGGCCGACAGATAGTCCCGTTGTTCCATAGCCAAGGGCAGTAACTACACCGGCCAATTCGTGGCCAGGGATTGATGGCGTCCGGTTACGTCCGGGACGATCGGTCCAGGTAGAGGGCCACGACAGTTCATCCCCTGTCATTGCCGAGGCACAGACCTTAACGATCACGTCATTTATCGCCGCTTGCGGTTCGGGCCGTTCCACCAGTTTCATTCCAGCCGTACCCGCAGCCTGATCTGTCACTATTATTGCTTTCATAACATACCTCCTTTTTTTGCTATTGGCAAGAACTTGTTCAATGAAGTGCTCTTGCCGTAAATTTTTGTTTTCAATTTTGTAGTTAGCCTATTTAAAAGATTAAAACCGTATCTGATCCTTTCAATCTCAGGACAAAACTAATGGTTAATTTGGTTACCGTAGTGGATCAATTTTAAAATATACAGGGGTCCAGTTATGATCAACAAATTTCCTGACATTTCGTTTAAAAAAGACGGGGCATCACAGTGCGTTATACCGTGATGGCAGTAATTATTTTTCAATCAAATATTTCAAGGCCAAATGACTTCATCCGCATAGGTTACTGTTCTTTAAATGAACAGAGATGGCCGGTGCAATTCATATATGGAAACGGACCTTACTCCATTTACTCAAAGTAATAGATAAAAATTACAAAATATGCTGTATGGAGCGGTGGGAGCACAAGTAGCTTTTACCCGCCAGCTTCCGCTTCATACTTGCTCCAGAGTTGGTAAATTATTTGCAATCGCAATGCTGTTGCCCATTATATAGGTATTACTTGTCAAGGATTTTGCCCGGTTCATGTAAATAATTTAGTGCTATGCTGCCAACTGTCTTCTTTAGCGGCATAAACATAATTACATATGAAAAAGAAATTATTTAACAAGACTTTGTTATTTCCGTTGGTAATGGCCTTAGCTGTATTAGGGTGCAAAAAGGAAAACAAAGCAAAATCTTCGGGGCAGCAGTACAGCGTGACCCAAACGAACCTGGTGGCGGATACCGCAGGTTTCGGCGCCGCAAAAATTGACGGTGACCTGGTTAATGCCTGGGGACTTGCCGCAAACTCGAACGGCGCTATCTGGGTGTCTTCGAACCACAAGGGGCTAAGTACCATTTATGACGGTACGGGTCAGACACTCCTGGGGCCGGTTAATATCTTGCCAGCCGGTCAAAATACAATGGCGGCGCCTACCGGCATGGTTTTTAACGCAACACCTGATTTTGGGGGCAATAAATTTATTTTTTGCGGAGAAGACGGAACTATAACCGCATGGGCAGCGGGTGTCAGTGCAGCAGTTGTTTTTAACGGCGGGGCTAATGCCGTGTATAAAGGCCTGGCAATGGGGAATAATGGCGGTCAGAACTTTTTGTACGCAGCCAATTTTAAAGCTGGTAAAATAGAGGTTTTTGATAAGAACTTTAGGCCGGTTAATAATGCGGGTTTTGCCGACAACACCATCCCGGCGGGCTTTGCACCCTTTAATGTTCAGAATATAGAGGGATCATTATACGTTGCATACGCCAAACAAGCCGGGCCCGACAACGTTGACGATAGCGCGGCACCGGGCAATGGCTACGTAAATATATTTAAGCCCGATGGCACCCTGGTTAAACGCTTCACCTCACAGGGGCCATTAAATTCACCGTGGGGAATGACGCTTGCCCCGGCAGGTTTCGCCGCAGGTACGCCCACAATATTGATTGGTAACTTTGGCGATGGGAGGATCAACGTATTTGACATGAACGGGAATTCTATGGGAAGTTTACAGTCTAACGGCCAGCCGGTAGGGATTTCCGGTCTTTGGGCGCTCGATTTCTTAACCGTAAATCCCACTGCAGCGAGCCACCTATACTTTACAGCAGGTCCTGGCGGCGAAGCGCACGGACTTTTTGGATATTTAAGCAGCCAGGCGACCAATTCAACCCCTCCGAATAATGGGAACAATAATAATAACGGAGGATATCCCGGATATTAATCCGCTGTTTTGAAGGCATTGCGCATTTAATACCGGTCATGGAATGTAAGTTTAAGCTTAGAAATAAAAGAAAGGTCATCTTTAGATGACCTTTCTTTTATAGCAAGCAGGGAGTCATTTGGACGCCCTTTTTGCGGATTTTAAATGTTGAGCGTTTGAGAAATAACTGTTAAGTTAAAAACCCGGTACTATCGCCTCAATATTTTTTTCCGGAATAGATAGGCTTTTAGGCGCTTAACTTTTGCCAACCTGTTTAGTAGCCGAAAGGGGAAACTTTTCTAACCCCTTTCTCGACGATTTGCGGTTATTGGCCTACTGATGGATTGGTTTGACTTCTGCCACATGAATTATTGCGCATCAAAACCGAACGTTCACCGTATCAATTCCGAACGAATAATATATGGCTTTAAAATAATCAATTGATAATCAATTTGCTACAACCATGGCATTGTCTTTGACTCTAAAAAATATTCCTAACACAAGTCGGTTTCAAAAGTTAATTCAATCAGTAAATAAGTGGTAAAAGCAATAACAGTTTTTCTATCAGGTTTATCTATATCTTTCGTTCTGTTCAGCTGTCATTCGCACCACCGTTCCACAGCGTATTCGTATGTAGAACCTAAACAGCTTTCTGATGGTCTGCCTGTGGATGCCATGTACAATAACGGAATGGACACCGGTAGAATTGTAGCGCTTACCAAACTTATACTGGCTGATAAATATCCGAATATCCACAGCATGCTTATCCTCAGGCATGGCAAACTTATATACGAAAATTACTTTGCCGGCGAAGATGAGGTTCATGGCGGAACACCTGTGGGTTACGTAAACCACTCGATCGATGATCTGCACGATTGCAGGAGTATGTCAAAAAGTTTCACCTCAGCGTGCATCGGCATTGCATTAAAGCAAGGCCTTATCAAGAGCATTGATGAGCCAATATTTACATATTTCAGGGAATACGCAAAATATTTCGATTCGGCTAAAAGAAAAATAACGATTCGGAACCTGTTAACTATGACTAGCGGGTTAGAATGGAATGAAAAAATCACCTATCTTGATTCTGATAACAACGAAACACAAATGGACAGAAGCGATGACCCGATCTCCTATATTTTGAGCCGCAATCTTACATCAACACCAGGCACAGTCTGGAACTATAGTGGCGCGAGTGCCATGCTTTTAGGAGAGATTATACGGAAAGCTACAGGCGAACGATTGGATAAATATGCGGAGAAGAATTTGTTTGCTCCGTTGGGTATCAAGAAATATACTTGGGACTCTATGCCTAAAAATAAGAATTTGGTTGCCGCTGAATATGGCCTCAGGTTAAGGTCGCGGGATATGGCCAAATTCGGGCTTTTGTATATGAATTATGGCAAATGGGGTAGTACACAAATATTAGATAGTGCCTGGGTGAAACATTCATTAAATAGCGAGGTTTCCAGGCCAACGGAAAACCCGCATGTACCTCAAGGATATGGTTTTCAATTTTGGGTAGGCTTCATGGACGAAGGCAGCGTTTACAATACTGCTATGCCTTATGCTGATGGTAATGGCGGACAGCATATCTATTTTTGGAGAGATATGGATATCTTACTTGTATTTACCGGGGGAAATTATAATCGAAGAGATATACCATACAGCGGGTGGCAAGCATTCGGCTATTTGGTTCCTGCGGTTAAAGAGATGCAGCCTTATCTTAAAAAATAATTGCTTTCCTAAGACTTCGGTTATTGAACGGTCATTAAGGCAGTTTTGGAGTACACAAAAAAGTTGCTCTACTTCGTCAAGCGGTTTAGTTGCCCGTAGGGGAATTAAACCGTTCTAAAATTGACATATTGAAAGGGCAACTACACTAAAAATCCACATCACTCAATTGTAAATACCATCTTATTTTCGTATATTTAAGATAGACAGAGTAACACATCTCGCCCGCCCATTGCAGCGTCGACGCTGCAATTTTTTTTTAAGTTTAGCGTCGACGCTAAACTCGACGAGGTTTAAAAAAGAGCACTACTGTATTCGTTTTTTGAAATTTTCGATACAAAGATTAAAATAGCTGATTATTAGTAATTTAACGCAAATACCATTCATTTTCTCACACGGGCTTTAGTCCTGATGCCCGGCAAATGACATTTTTTACTACGGGTAAAAGTGCCAATACCCGGCAAACCACATTTTTTACTACGGGCAAAATGGCAAATGCCCGGCAAATCAAAATTTTTCCCACGGGCAAAGAAGGGTTTACCCCGGTAAAAACCTTTCACCTTTTCCCTTTCGCCTTTCGGCTTAAAAATTTAATTTCGCAGACACAGAAAAGAGGAACAGATTTTGGATTATTTAGAGGGATTAAACCCGGCTCAGCGAGAAGCAGTATTGCAGGCCAACGGACCGGTAATGATCATTGCAGGTGCGGGTTCGGGAAAAACAAGGGTGATCACCATGCGGGTGGCGCACCTGGTTGCCAGCGGGGTTGATGCTTTTAATATACTGGTACTTACTTTTACCAACAAGGCCGCGCGCGAAATGCGCGAGCGGATTATGCACGTGGTAGGCACCGAAGCCAAAAATATATGGATGGGTACCTTCCACTCTGTTTTTGCCAAACTCTTACGTGTTGAGGCCGATAAGATTGGCTACCCTAATAACTTCACTATTTACGATACTGACGACAGCAAGAGTGTACTAAGGGCCATTTTAAAAGAAATGAACCTGGATGATAAGTTGTATAATCCCAACTTTGTACATAACCGTATTTCGGCAGCTAAGAATAACCTGATATCGTGGCAGGAATATATGCAGAATGAGCAGATACAGGCTGATGATTTTTCGACAGGCCGGGGGCAATTGGGCGAGATCTATAAAACTTATGTTAACCGTTGTTTCCGTGCCGGCGCAATGGATTTTGACGACCTGCTTTTTAAAACCAATGAGCTGCTCAAAAATTATCCCGAAGTATTGAATAAATATCAGCACAAGTTCAAATACCTGATGGTGGATGAGTACCAGGATACCAATTTTTCGCAATACTTGATCGTGAAGAAACTGGCAGCAGTTAACGAGAACATCTGCGTCGTGGGTGATGACGCGCAGAGTATTTACGCTTTCCGCGGGGCCAACATCCAGAACATCCTGAACTTTGAAAAGGACTACCCCGACCTGAAAATCTTTAAGCTGGAGCAAAATTACCGCTCTACCCAAAATATTGTAAATGTCGCCAATAGCATCATCGCTAATAATAAGGAACAGCTTAAAAAGGAGGTCTTCTCAAAAAAAGAAGAGGGCGATAAGATAAAGATTCTGCGTGCTTTCAGCGATAACGAGGAAGGAAAGATAGTGGCGGAAGGTATATTGCAGGAAAGAACTACCAGGGGGATGAAATGGCATGATTTTGCCATATTGTACCGCACTAACGCGCAGTCCCGTTCGATGGAAGAGGCATTGCGTAAACTGAATGTCCCTTATAAAATATATGGCGGACAATCCTTTTACCAGCGCAAGGAGATCAAGGACCTGATCGCTTATTTCAGGCTGACTATCAACCCTAATGATGAAGAAGCATTAAAAAGGGTGATCAATTACCCGCGCCGTGGTATTGGCGATACTACTATAGACCGTATCATTCTAAGTGCCGATCAGCACCAGATCACGCCCTGGGAGGTAGTTGCCAATCCATCCAAGTATTTAGATGGCCGCAGTTCGGCTTCGGTTGGCGTTTTTGGAACCATGATCCAAAGCTTCCAGGTGATCACCAAAACGCTCCCCGCTTATGATGCTGCGCTTCATATTGCACAACATGCGGGCATATTAAAGGACCTGTACGAGGATAAATCTGTAGAAGGATTGAACCGTTATGAAAACATACAGGAGTTGCTGAACGGGATCAAGGAGTTTTCTGAAAGAGAAGATATAGAAGAAAAAGGGCTGGAAGTGTTTATGCAGGATGTGGCCTTGTTAACCAATGATGATAAAGGGGATGATAAGGACGCGGATACGGTATCATTAATGACCATACACTCTGCAAAAGGCCTGGAATTTCCGCATGTAAATGTGGTTGGTTTGGAAGAAAATCTTTTCCCGTCGCAAATGTCGCTCAACTCGCGCAGCGACCTGGAAGAGGAAAGACGCTTATTCTATGTAGCAGTAACACGTGCCGAAAGCAAGCTGATCATCAGCTATGCGACATCACGGTTTAAATTCGGCACCCTGATCAGCTGTGAACCCAGCCGTTTCCTGGATGAAATTGATGCCCAATACCTGGAGCTTGATTTTACGGCTAAACCGGCAGCAAGCAGTAACCCATTTTTTGATGATGAGCGCAATGCCTGGAACAAGCGCAGCGACACTTTCTCGAAACCAAAACCGGCAACAGTTAAAACAACCTCTATACTTGCCAAAGCCCATGTGCCTTCTGCCGGTTTTGCCCCTTCCGATACCGGGAATTTACAAGTTGGAATGGAAGTGGAACACGAACGTTTTGGTTATGGCAAAGTGCTTAATCTGGAGGGGAATAAGCCTGATATAAAGGCAACTATTTTCTTTAAAGAAATTGGCCAAAAACAATTATTGCTCAAATTTGCCAAGCTCCGGATAGTCAATAATTAACTAATTGTTTATAGCTTTTTTTAAATACTTAAGTGGTTCAAATAAGTATTTCCGAATACCTTAATTCATTGAGAACTAATTAAAATAGTTTTAATTTTTTTTCAACAACGTAGAATAAATTCCCCAATACCACCCAAAAGAAATTGCTTTATATGTAAAATCGCATTACTTACGCTGTGAGAAAGTATGGCACACAGTTTGGATAGATACTCCGACTCAACCTAACTGTAATTAAACTTATGAGCGATTCAACCAAAAAAACAACCAACAAATCTATCGGCAAAAGTATCAGGATCTTACGTCATCAGCATGGCTGGAGCCAGGAAGATATTGCCAATCGTTTAGGTATTTCGATCCCTGCGTTTTCAAAAATTGAAACCGGTGTGACCGATGTTAACTTATCACGTCTTGAACAAATTGCAAACATTTATGAAGTGAGTGTAGTGCAGTTGCTGACAGTAGACAACGAGCAAGTTGAAATGGTGCCTTCACATTTGAATGTTATCCAAAAGAAACTTAATGACCGTGAAACTGAAATTGCAAGCTTACAACGTAAAGTAATTGAGTTGTATGAAGAGCTTCGCAACAGGAGTTCAATTGCTGTTTAATTAGTATTTGTTTAGTAAACCGTACATTTTAAATTTAATTTATCATTTATCATACAATAAATGATCTGGTATACAATTCTTTATATTAAATATAAGGAAATAATATTAATTTGAAAAAATAAAGGTTTCTCATAAATCAAAAAAATCCTAAATAATCAAAATAATTCAGCATATAGGCGCTTTTGGAGTAACAATTGCGTTATACAAACACATTTACTAAAATTTGTGATGCTGAATTATTTGATTTCGATTCCCAAAAGTGGCGCCCTTAAGAAGGAAACCATTCATGACCCTGAAAGTAAATTGAAAATAAAAGTGTTTGATCTTTTAAAATCAACGTTTACACCCAAAAAGGGCGAAGTAAGATATTTTGTAACCGCCGGCGATGAAACACTTGCTTTTGAAACAGAGGGTTACAATAATGAGCACCGTAATTTATTAATACTGCAAATGATCTCGTGGTATTGCGTATACCTGGGGTTGTTAGAGGCCCAGATACATACTAATTGGCCGTGATTTAAGTACTAAGTCTTAAGTTCTGAGTCTTTAGTCTAAAGTGTTTTTTAGTTCGGAAATTTTGCCTTACTACTTAAAACTTACGACGTAGAACTTAAAAAGAAGTACGTTTAGGATCATGCAGAATATCGGTCATATCGATGATCTTTTCATCAATATCTGATACACATTTGTCCATCATAGTAATACATTCCTGTTGATCTACCAATCCTTCTTTTTCCAGATTCATCAAGCCTTTGAGCGTGGCTATCGGTCCGCGTATCTGGTGCGATAAATAGGAAGAGTACTCTGAAAGTTTCTTATTCTTGATCTGCAGGTCTCGTGTACGTTCATCTATTATTTCTTCAAGGTGATGATTAATACGGTCCAGGTTATCTTTTTGTCTTGAAACCTCACTGTTCAGTTCAGTAAGTCTGGCATTAGTTTTTGCTTTACGCTTCACATTTCCGAATAACAGGGCGATCACGATAAGCAATAAGCCCGAACCGGATACCGCCCACCAGAACTTAACGCGGTCGTTCTTCTGCCGCTCAATGATGAGTTCGCTTTCCTTTTGTTTTTCCTGCTGGTCATGTTGTTCCTGTAATAGGTCTAAACCCGAAGAAAGATTATTTTTCTGAACGACACTGTCCCTTACATATATCGTTTGCAGGTAATGCAGGGCCCGTTCGTAATCTTTTTTCTTAAATTGTAGCTGGTATGACGAATAAGTAAAATCTGCTTCAAGCTTTTCATCCTTGGTGATCTGGGCATATGCTACGCCTTCATCCAGAAATTTCTGAGCTTCATCGTACATCTTTTTCTCTGTATATAATGATGTTAACGTCAGGTCGATGCTGCCTATTGAAGTATTTAGGTCTTTTTCCTTTGCTTCGCGGTTAGCTTGCAGCAAAAAGCTTTCAGCCTTATCAAATTGTTTTAGATTATAATATAGCTTTCCGAAATTTTGAAGGCATAATATAAGGTTAACAGGGTCATTGAGTTTCGTAAATAGTTTTTGGCTTTTGGTATAATAATCCTGTGCCTGTGAGAAGTTCTTCTTTCGGTTATAAATATTACCTATATTAAGGTAAGCAGATGCAAGCAGTTTATTGTTTTGCAGATCTTCGGCAATCTTAAGACCTTTTTCCAGGTATTCCAATGATTTATCATAATCGCTGGTTTGGTAAAGGTTACCTATGTTATTATAAACACGTGCCTGGCCAATCACATTTTTGCTTAACTTGTAATATTGCAGGGAATACAAGTAATCACTAAACGACTTAGCCTCATGATTTGCGTAATACTCGCCAATTCCTAATATCCTGTAAGCTTCAGCCACACCATTAATATAATTTAATTTCTGGGCCATCTCCAAAGCTTGCTGACCTTTTCTTAAAGTCTGGTCGTGATCAGTTAAACGGCTGCTGTACCCTTGTTTTATCAACAGGTTAACCTGCGCGGTATCCTGACTTGCGTTAGGATCTACATCAGCATAAACAGTGACGAAAGATATCAGCAGAAATAATATACTTAAATAAGCTTTTTTCATTAATTGAAACAGAATGCGAGTATTGTTAGCCCCATAAAAATTTCCAGGATAACACCCTTATTACGGAGAAAACCATGAAAATGATGCGTTAAACCGCAATTATTTTTAAAGCAAAATTTTTAATTGTAAAAAACATATTTATATTTGTTGTTACCACTTTAGGTAAGAAGTGTAAATATTTAACTAACAACTTATTATAAGTGTGAAATTAATTACCCGTTTTGACAAGGATTGATGACTTTTTTACCCGTATCTGGCCAAAAAAGGCACTAAAACACCAAAAAAGTAATTAATTCATAAGAAACAGACTGTTAATGATTTACAGTTTTCACATAAGGTAAATTGAACAAATAAGAATTTTTAGGGGGCAATTTCAGGCATTATCTAAAAAATAGTATGGTTTTTGCCTCTCATATAATATCAAAAGAAAAGGGGATTTGTCATAGAAATGTCAAAAACCAGAGTAAAGCATTATAAGAATTAACCACTAAAAAATTAACCCATTCTAACAGACCATTCAAACATGAAAAAATTAATCTACGTAGCCCTGGTAATTTTAAGTACCGCTACTTTATCAGCCTTCACTTTAAAGAGTGATACAGTAGTTACTAAGCACGACACAGTGACCGATAAAAAAGACCTCGGTACTGCTGATGACAAAAAAGACTTAGGTACAGCCGATGACAAAAAGGACCTGGGTACTGCTGACGCAAGAACAACCCACAACATTACCAACGACAAAAAAGACTTAGGTACTGCTGACTAAATTGAATCTTTAATTAACCATAATAAATAACCATTTCATTAACATTCACATGAAAAAATTAATCTATGTTTCCCTTGTAGTTTTAAGCGCGGGTGCATTATCGTCTTTCACTTTAAAAAGCGATACTGTAGCTGTTAAGTATGACACAGTTGCCGATAAAAAGGATCTGGGTACTGCTGACGACAAAAAGGATCTGGGTACTGCTGATGACAAAAAAGACCTGGGTACTGCTGACGCTAAAACTGTAAAACACAGCACTACAAACGACAAAAAAGATTTAGGAACTGCTGACTAATTAAGTTAGTTTAAACCTGAACCATTGATCAGTAATTTATTTTAATTACTGATGCCGGGGGCTTTGTATGCCGCGCATCGCTGCATATGTAAATTCATCCGGGTTAATATAAAATTTCCGACTTAAGACCCTCTAAACCCATGAGGGTTTTAAGTCATTAGGAGTGGTATATTCAATCCGATAGGTGCTTGTTGTTTAAAAATTGCAAGACAAAAATTGTCATCTACCTGTTAAGAACATCCCTTTTTTAAATTTCTTTCCGTGCTAAACACGGCTCATCCCGAGCCTATGGGTAAATTCTGCAAATTTATTTTTAAACGAATTTGACTATCGTCATAAAGTCTATATTTGTTTCAAATTATCTATTTATGCAGAATATAAAACAATATGTCGAGCAAAATAAACAACGTTTTTTAGACGAATTATTTGAATTATTGCGTTTTCCTTCAGTCAGTGCCGACCCGAAATACAAACCCGAAGTATTAAAAACCGCCGATTATGTAGCTCAAAAACTACGTGACGCCGGTGCAGACAAAGTAGAAGTTTGTAAAACAGCCGGTTACCCGATAGTTTATGGCGAAAAAATAGTTGATCCATCAAAACCGACTGTTTTAGTTTACGGGCATTATGATGTACAGCCGGCCGACCCTCTTGAACTATGGAAGACCCCGCCCTTTGAACCTATCATCCGCGATGGTAAAATATATGCCCGCGGCGCTTGTGATGATAAAGGTCAGTTTTACATGCACGTAAAAGCGTTTGAACTGATGATGCAGAACGGCGGTCTGCCCTGTAATATCAAATTCATGATAGAGGGCGAGGAAGAAGTAGGCTCATCAAACCTTGATATTTTTGTAAAGGCCAATAAAGAAAAGCTTAAAGCTGATGTAGTGCTGATATCGGATACTTCGATGATCAGCATGGAACATCCTTCGCTTGAAACAGGCCTTAGAGGTTTGTCTTATCTTGAAGTAGAAGTAACCGGGCCAAACCGCGATCTGCATTCGGGTGTATATGGCGGCGCTGTGGCTAATCCGGCTACCATACTGGCTAAAATGATCGCTTCATTACATGATGAAAATAACCATATCACTATCCCGGGTTTTTATGACGATGTAACCGACCTGACTCCTGAAGAACGTAAAGCACTGAATAGCGCTCCATACGATGAGAAGGAATACAAAGAAGATCTTGGCGTAAATGAATTATGGGGTGAGAAAGGCTATTCTACTTTTGAACGTACAGGCACACGGCCTACATTAGAGGTAAATGGTATCTGGGGCGGATATATTGGCGAAGGCGCAAAAACAGTATTACCGTCAAAAGCAAGTGCCAAAATTTCAATGCGCCTTGTTCCAAACCAGGGCTCTGAAAAAATGACCCGGTTATTTTCCGATCATTTTAAAAAGATAGCACCGGCATCGGTAAAAGTAAAAGTTACTCCCCACCATGGTGGCGAGCCGGCTGTAACGCCTATTGATAGTGTAGCTTATAAAGCAGCACAAAAGGCGATAGCCGAATCATTTGGTAAGGAACCTATACCAACACGCGGCGGGGGCAGTATACCTATTGTAGCCCTGTTTGAGGCTGAATTAGGTATTAAAACTGTGCTAATGGGTTTTGGACTGGATAGTGATGCTTTGCATTCGCCCAATGAGAAGTATGATATTTTCAATTACTACAAAGGCATCGAAACTATCCCATTATTTCATAAGTATTTTGCCGAATTGAGTGGGAGATAGAGATTAGTTGAAATATGCATACCAGATTTATAACTAATCTCTTCTAATATAACTAGACAGTAAATTTCTCGCAAGTGCTCAAATAAGCATCATCTGCATCAGCGCCGATACCAGATGTATCTTCAATATTTAGAAAATAGCCATCGTAAGTAACCCCACCCTTGCAGGGGTCGGCCAGGTGGCCCAGCATACAGGTATCCATGTCATAAAATTTAATATTAGGACTGGCGTAAACGAAATGTAGTTTAGCGCTCAGCGCGATGCGGCTTTCCAGCATCCCTCCCATCATGCAGGCTATTCCTTTTTCAGCAGCCAGGTCATGTATTTGTTTAGCCTCAAATATTCCGCCTGATTTTGAAAATTTAATATTTATATAATCGCATGAGTTGCTGTCGATCTGCTTACGCGCATCATGGTGGTTGTAAACACTTTCATCGGCCATAATTTTAACGGGCGACAGTTCTTTTAACTCGGGCAAACGATCATCATACCAGGTACGCATGGGTTGCTCACAAAACTCGACATTATATGCCCCTATCGCCCCTAAGGCAAAAATAGCATCATCGAAGTTCCACCCCTGGTTGGCATCAACCCGTATCTTCATTGCGTCCCCTACCGCTTCACGTATCTGCTTTATCCTTTCCACATCGCTTATAGCTTCCTTCCCTAACTTAACTTTTAAAATGGTAGCACCGCTTTGTTTAAATTCAATAGCTTTTTTAGCCATAATTTCGGGCGTTGCTATTCCTATGGTAATATCTGATTCTATCTTTCGCTTGCTCCCGCCCAGGAATTGATACAGGGGTAATCCGGCGTTTTTGGCAGCAATATCATACAGTGCCATATCAAAAGCACTTTTTATAGTCGTATTATTTGCTGTGAAATCATGTAGTTCTTGAAGTCGTGCGGGTATATCCAATGCATTCTTTCCTTTCCACAACCGGGCAAATTCCCTGGCCATTACCAGGCAGGTATCCTGCGTTTCGCCAACGATCATCGGAAAAGCCGAGCATTCCCCCACCCCATAAAAGCCGGCATCAGTGTGCACCCGGATAAAAACGTTTTGTGCATGATCCATCGTTCCGGTAGCAATGGTAAAGGGCTCCATCGGGATGCTGAACCTGTAAATATCTATTTGTGTTATTTTTAGCTGCTGCAAGGCTCTAAAATTTTAATTTGGAATACAAGGTGCAATAATAATGACTTGGCGACAAATAATTTGCACATTGCTACAATTGCATTATCTTTGTTGTACCACAATACAACACTCAACTTTAGCCGCCCCAAATTTAATTCCGGGGATCTGCGCTAATTTTAATTGATAAATCTTCATTAAAAAAATTATATGGCTCAAGAAACAACGCCACAATTTGATTATAACTCCACGCGGAGTAAATTAATTTTGTCTGAATACGGTCGCAACGTGCAAAATATGGTAAAATATATTGTTGCATTGCCAACCAAAGAAGAACGCAACCGTTACGCCCAGGTAGTAATAGACCTGATGGGATTTTTAAATCCGCATTTGAGGGATGTTGCTGATTTTAAGCATAAACTGTGGGATCATCTGCATATTATTTCTGATTTTCAGATAGACGTAGATGCTCCCTACCCCAAACCCGCCCCGGATGCTATCCATCTTAAACCGGAGCCATTGAAATATCCGCATCAGCGTATTAAATACAAGCATTACGGTAAAACTATTGAGCTGATGATGGAGAAGGCCAAAACAATTGAAGAGCCCGACCGCCAGCAGCATATGGTGCAAGCTATTGCCAATTTCATGAAGATGGCTTATGTACAGTGGAACAAAGATTCTGTTGCTGACGAAAGCATATTGGCCGATCTGCGGGCAATGTCGGGAGGTCAGTTAAAACTGGAAGAGAATGTGAACCTTGCACGGGTGGAATATCGCGCCAATACGCATAATCAAAATACCAGCAGGGGCCGCACCAATAATAACCAGAACAACAAGGGAGGCCGCAGCAATAACAATAATCCTCGAAATAATAATAACCAAAACAACCGTAACCGCAACAATGGCGGTGGTGGAGCAAGGAAGTATTAATTAGGTCATGGTTCATAGTTGATGGTTCATGGCTAATCAGGGATTATTTTATAATCTTTGCAAAGCAAAACCAATCCAATATCTATTTGTCTAAACGCTTATAGCCATGAACTATGAACCATCAACTATGAACTGTCTATGAATAACGCATTTGAAATAATAGGCGGCAAGCCGCTGAAAGGCGAGATCGTTCCCCAGGGGGCAAAAAACGAGGCACTACAGATACTGTCAGCCGTGCTTTTAACCGCCGAAAAGATCACCATAAGCAATATTCCTGATATAAAAGATGTCAACAAACTGATCGAATTGCTTGGCGATATGGGCGTCGATGTTAAGAAACTTGCGGCTGATACGTATAGCTTTGAGGCAAAAAATATCGACCTTAATTTTTTTGAGTCGGATGCTTTTAAAACCAAAGGTGGTGGTCTGCGCGGCTCTATCATGATCGTTGGTCCGCTGCTGGCCCGTTTTGGCAGTGCATCTATTCCAAAACCTGGAGGTGACAAGATAGGTCGCCGCCGCCTGGATACCCACTTTTTAGGCTTTGAAAAATTAGGCGCTAAGTTTAATTATAACCCGGATAACGGCTTCTTTAATGTTGATGCGTCCGACCTGAAGGGAACTTATATCTTGTTGGATGAGGCATCGGTAACCGGTACAGCAAACATTGTGATGGCTGCTGTACTTGCCAAAGGCACAACTACTATTTACAATGCCGCCTGCGAGCCTTATTTACAGCAATTATGCAAGATGCTGAACCGCATGGGCGCCAAAATAAGTGGTATCGGTTCAAATCTGCTTACTATTGAGGGCGTAACCGAACTGCATGGCACTGAGCACCGCATGCTGCCGGATATGATCGAGATCGGCTCATTTATCGGTATGGCTGCTATGACGGGATCTGAGATCACCATAAAAGATGTGCATTACGACGAACTGGGAATTATCCCGGATACATTCAGACGGTTAGGGATACAACTGGAGAGGCGTGGTGATGATATCTATATTCCTGCTCAAAGTCATTATGAAATAGAAACCTTCATTGACGGCTCTATCATGACCATCGCCGACGCGCCATGGCCTGGCTTTACACCCGATCTGCTCAGCATTGTGCTCGTAGTAGCTATACAGGCAAAAGGTTCTGTTCTGATCCATCAGAAGATGTTTGAAAGCCGTTTGTTTTTTGTAGACAAACTTCTGGATATGGGTGCACAGATCATTCTTTGTGACCCACACCGGGCAACAGTAATAGGGCTTGATAAGCAAGTGCAGTTACGTGGTATATCCATGACCTCGCCTGATATCCGCGCGGGGGTATCATTACTGATAGCGGCCTTATCGGCACAAGGAAAATCAACCATTTACAATATCGAACAGATCGAGCGCGGCTATCAGCACATTGATGAGCGTTTGAGGGCGCTTGGTGCTGATATAAAGAGAATTTAATTAATCCGGACGCCGGCATAAGTTGGAAAGATAAATTCACGAAAACTTTCGGTCTTTCTGACTTATGCGGACTTCCCGACTAATTCTAAACCTTTACCTTTCTCCTTTTACCTTAAATCTCTATCTTTATAAAAACCTGTATACACTTTGCATAGCTATAAGAACAACAGATCGAAATATTCCAGTTTCATACTGATCTTCGTTGCTATTAAAATAGGTTTAAACCTGCTGGCCATATCCCATTTCGGTTTCCATCGCGATGAGCTTTTACACCTGGCCCTTGGCGACCATCTCGACTGGGGGTTTAAGGAAGTACCTCCCTTTATCGCTTTATTGGCTAAGATCAGCACTACAATTTTCGGCAATTCGGTTTTTGCAGCACGCATATTCAGCACCATCTTCAGCGGATTGATCATTTTCTTTACCGGTCAGATTGTTGTGGAATTGGGTGGGCGGAAATTTGCTATTACTTTAGCCTGCCTCGCGCTTATATTTTCGCCTGCATTTGCCGCCAGCGGTTACCTGTTTCAGCCGGTGGTATTTGATCAGTTATGGTGGGTATTAACCGTTTACCTGCTCGTGCGGTATATGAATACCTCGTTGCCGGTGTATCTCTACCTGTTGGGCGCAGCCATCGGCATAGGTTTATTAACCAAGTATACTATGGCTTTTTTTGCCATCGCGCTAATATTTGGACTGCTGTTCACCAAACAACGTAAAGTACTATGGAACAGGCATATTTTAATTGCAGCGATTATTGCTTTAGTGATATTTCTGCCAAATATGATCTGGCAGTTCCGGCATCATTTACCCGTTATCACCCACATGAAAGATCTGCGGTCGCAGCAACTGGAATATATCAAACCTTCAGATTTCATAGTGCAGCAATTATTTGTTAACGGGATCGCTTTATTTATATGGCTTACCGGCTTCGGGTTTTTATTGTTTTCGCCCCGTTTGCGTAAGTTCCAGTTCCTGGCGTTTGCCTATATCCTGATCTTTCTTTTCCTGCTGGAAATGAATGGTAAAGACTATTATCTTTTTGGCGCCTATCCTATGCTTTTTGCCGCGGGAGGCTATGGTTTTGAGCGATGGATAAAAGCAAGAGGCTATGTTTTAAGAACAGCAACGGTAATATTTTTCGTATTGCCCAACCTGGTATTACTCCCTTTAGTATTGCCGATATTTTCGCTTGATCAAACCATGTCTGCATTCAGGTTCCTGCATATCAGCCCTAAGTGGGAGGATCAAAAGGAACACCACCTAAGCCAGGATTATGCCGATATGCTCGGCTGGGATGAAATGACGGAAAAGGTAGCCAAAGCCTACAATAGTTTAACACCCGAACAGCAAAAGAACACCCAGATATATGCAGATAACTACGGCGAGGCTGGTGCTATAAATCACCTCGGTAAACAATATAACTTACCCGATGCGGCCAGTCTGAACAGCAGCTTTACCCTTTGGGCCCCTGATGATCTGAATGCTCATTATATCATTTATGTAGATGATAAAGGTGGCGGCAACGTCAGGTCTTTTGCATCATGGCTTGAAAGCTACACCAAAGTAGGCGAAGTGGAATCGCCTTACGCAGTAGAAAAGGGCACCGGGATCTTTTTACTGGTCAACCCTAATCCGGCAGCACTGAATGACCGGTATAAGAAAGAGCTGGCGATTAAGAGGCTGAAGTAGATGTGCAGATGTGCGAATATGAAGATGTGCAAATTAAATGCAATCACACCTATTCAAACAAATTAATAGTTTGTAAAGTATAGAGATAACCATTTTATAAAATGCGCGGACTAAAAACGATCCTTTTCCTGTTCATCTCCAACACCTTCATGACCTTTGCCTGGTACGGGCATTTAAAATTCAAAGATTATTCCTGGGGCAAAAACCTTGGGCTGCTCGCAGTGATATTGATCAGTTGGGGACTGGCATTTTTCGAATATACGTTCCAGGTTCCGGCCAACCGGGCAGGGTTTAAGGGAGATGGCGGCCCGTTCAGCCTGGTGCAGCTAAAAACCATCCAGGAAGCTATTACACTTACTGTATTTATGATATTTACTACCGTTTTCTTCAGAACAGAAAAACTGGCATGGAACCACCTGCTGGGATTCTGTCTGATCGTACTGGCGGTGTTTGTGATATTTAAGAAATGGTAGAGAATATGCAATTGTAAATGACAGAATCTGAACCATCTCAAAACTATAATATTTAGTATATTTGTATTAGTTAGAACTATATAAATCCATGTTTATGGAACTTATCTTAAAAACCAACAACGAAAGCAGCATTGCTAAGATTATAGCTTTAGCTAAAAAGCTTGATGTTATTATTGAGCAACGGGATAAAGAAATTGAGGACAAGAACGAAAAAGAGGATTTAAAAAAACGCATTCTTAGCTTCAAAGCACAAGGCCCCACTTCGTTTGGTGATGGAAGTGAGTGGCAGCGAAATGAAAGAAATGACCATGAGCTTCCATTTTCAAAATAGTAATGTACTTAATAGACAGTAATATCATCGTATATTCTTATTTACCCCAACACGAATATTTAAGAGAGCTTTTTATAAAAGATTCCATATATGTTTCTGAAATTTCCAGGTTAGAAGTTCTTGGATACCACAAGTTGACGGCTAACGAAGAAATTTATTTTAAAGATATTTTCAACCTTATTCCGGTTATTTTTCCATCACAACAAGTTTTTGATAGCGCAATTGGTATCAGGCAATCCTATAATTTAAAGTTGGGCGACAGTTTGATTGCCGCAACTGCCCTGGTACATGGACTATCAATTTATACAAGAAATTTAAGCGATTTTGAAAAAGCTAACGTTGTAAACTGTAATAATCCTATGCATTAAGTAAGGATTAAAAGCTTGTCCTTTGCCTCTAAATTACCCCGATATCGCATTTATAATATCATACTGTGTAATGATCTCAATATTGCCCTGATCTTCCACAAGCACAGCGATATTATCCTTATTGATCATGGAGGATATTTTATCGATCGATGTATTCAGATCGACAAAAGGGAATGGCGCGGTGGTGATGCTTTTTATAGGACTTGATTTTAAGGAGGGGTTCTCAAGCAGTGAATCTAAAATATCGCTCTCGGTAATCTTACCGATCACCATGCCTTTTTGAGTAACGGGTATTTGTGAAATGTTGAGTGATTTGATCGTATTGATCGCCTCTATTACAGTCTTCTCACAATCAATGGTGATGATCTCCTGGCTTTCCTTCTTTCGGATGATATCCCGTGCTGTCAACTTTTCATCTTTCAAAAATCCGCGTTCACGCAGCCAGTCTTCATTGTACATTTTAGCCATGTAGCGCGAGCCATGATCAGGAAAAATGATCACTACCACATCCTCCTTTTTAAACATTCCCTTCAACTGTAATACGCCTGCAACTGCCGAGCCTGTAGAGTTACCTGCAAAAATACCCTCTTTCAAGGCTACCTCGCGTGTCATTAAGGCGGCATCTTTATCCGTTACTTTTTCAAAATGATCAATCAGGTTAAAATCAACGTTCTTAGGCAGAAAATCCTCTCCTATCCCCTCGGTAACGTATGGATATATTTCGTCCTTATCAAACTCACCGGTTTCTTTATATTTTTTGAATACCGACCCATAGGTATCGATACCGATCACTTTGATAGCCGGATTTTTTTCTTTCAAATATTTAGCGATGCCTGAGATAGTACCACCGGTACCTACACCTGCTACCAGGTGGGTAATTTTACCTTCGGTTTGCTCCCATATTTCGGGCGCAGTTTGCTCATAGTGTGCCTGAGAATTAGATAGATTATCATACTGGTTAGGCTTCCACGAATTTGGGACTTCACGCTCCAAACGTGATGATACAGAATAATATGACCTTGGGTCTTCCGGGTCCACATTGGTCGGACAAACGATCACCTCAGCACCAAATGCGCGCAGGGCATCAAATTTTTCTTTGGATTGTTTATCAGTACTCGTAAAGATACACTTGTAGCCTTTGATCACAGCGGCAATGGCCAATCCCATACCCGTATTACCCGAAGTGCCCTCGATGATGGTACCACCCGGCTTTAACAAACCATTTTTTTCGGCATCCTCGATCATTTTAAGCGCCATGCGGTCTTTTATCGAGTTGCCCGGATTGGTAGTTTCTATCTTAGCCAATACCGTCGCCGGTATATCTTTGGTGATCGTATTTAGTTTTACCATCGGCGTATTGCCTATGGTTTCAAGTATATTATTGTACCACATGGGTTAGTCGATTGAGTTAGATTAAGTTGAATTAGTTGAATAAGTTAAATGGTGATTGACAGCAAAAATAAGTATTTAAAATTCCAACCACTTACTTAATCAACCTAATCTAACTTAATCAACTAAAATTAAAACTTCAAATGCTTAACGGTTAAGCCATTATTGATCAGCTGTTTTAATGATTCGATGCCCACGCGTAAATGTGTTTCTACAAATTGCTCCGTTACGCTTGAATCGCTTTCGGCTGTTTTTACACCTTCAGGTATCATAGGCTGATCGGATACCAGCAACAAAGCCCCTGCGGGGATCTTGTTGGCAAAGCCCGTTGTAAAGATCGTAGCTGTTTCCATATCTACTGCCATGGCACGTAACTCTTTCAGATATTTTTTAAAAACTTTATCGTGTTCCCATACCCTGCGGTTGGTGGTATAGCAGGTGCCTGTCCAATAGTCGCGACCAAAATCACGTATGGTAGTTGATATAGCTTTCTGAAGGGCAAAGGATGGTAATGCCGGCACTTCTGCCGGAAGATAATCATTTGATGTTCCCTCGCCCCTTATAGCCGCTATGGGCAGGATAAGGTCGCCTACATTGTTCTTCTTTTTCAATCCTCCGCATTTACCTAAAAAGATCACTGCTTTTGGTTTAATCGCAGTCAGCAGGTCCATTACTGTTGCGGCAACTGAACTTCCCATACCAAAATTGATTATGGTTATACCTCCTGCCGAAACGCTTTGCATTGGCTTATCCAAACCGATGATCGGTGCATTTTCGTTCCATTCAGAAAACAGTTGCAGGTATTTTGAGAAATTGGTCAGGATAATATATTCGCCAAAGTCAGTCAGCGGACGGCCGGTATAACGGGGCAGCCAGTTGGCTACAATTGCCGCTTTGGTTTTAAGGCCCGATTTTATAGGTGTCTGTATCTTGCTTACTTCCTTTGGGTCTAATTCGTCTTTTTTGATGTCTTTCTCTTCGTTCATGGGTCTCTCTATTTATCCTCGTCATGCCGAGGGACGAAGCATCTTCTTCAATTTGCTGCCAACTTTATATTTAAGAAGATTCTTCACTATCGTTCAGAATGACAATTAGTATTATATTTTCCCCCCTTCAGGGGGTTAGGGGGTATACAACAAACCCCGGCTATTCACCAGGGTTTGTGATATTAACAAAGATAAGTTTTAAAACTATCGTTGTTGTTAAGCTACTTTTAATTTTTTCAGATCAGATTTTTCAAACTGGTCCAGTGCATAATCTAAAGTTACCGTCAAGCGTTTGGAATCCTTTTTTGACGGGAACTCAAACATCGCATCAATCATGATCGCCTCGCAAATAGAACGCAAACCACGAGCGCCTAATTTAAATTCCATTGCTTTATCGACAATAAAATCAAGTACCTCGTTATCAAATTCAAGCTTTACGCCTTCATATTCAAACAGTTTCTTGTACTGTTTAAGTAATGAATTTTTAGGCTCGGTCAATATATTATGCAAAGCATTCCTGTCCAACGGGTTCAGGTAAGTCAGCACCGGCAAACGGCCGATCAATTCTGGTATCAACCCAAAAGATTTCAAATCCTGAGGAGTAATATATTTATACAGATTTTGCAGATCGACCTCTCCCTCGTGATGGGCAAGTTTATAACCAACGGTTTGCGTACGCAGCCTGTTAGCTATTTTCTTCTCGATACCATCAAAAGCACCACCGCATATAAACAATATATTATTGGTATTTACAGTGATCATCTTCTGATCGGGATGCTTACGACCACCCTGCGGCGGTACGTTTACCATTGTTCCTTCCAGTATCTTTAATAAAGCCTGCTGTACACCTTCGCCAGATACGTCACGTGTAATGGAAGCGTTATCGCTCTTACGAGCGATCTTATCTACCTCATCAATATACACAATGCCTTTTTCGGCAGCGGTTACATCGTAATCAGCAGCCTGCAGCAAACGGGTCAGGATACTTTCCACGTCCTCACCTACATAACCGGCTTCTGTTAACACGGTAGCATCACAAATACAAAAAGGCACGTTCAATATACGGGCAAGCGTTTTGGCTAATAAGGTTTTACCGGTACCTGTTTCGCCCACCATAATGATGTTCGATTTTTCAATCTCTACCTCATCCTTTTCAATGCGCTGGTTAAGGCGTTTATAATGATTATATACCGCAACAGAAAGTATCTTTTTAGCATCATCCTGACCGATAACATATTGATCAAGATGGCTTTTTATTTCAGAAGGCTTTAATAAAGCAGGCGAAGAAGGTGATGTTTTTACCTTACGAACTTTCAATTCCTCGGCTAATATTTCATTAGCCTGGTTTACACACTTATCACAAATGTGCGCATCCAGCCCGGCGATCAGCATTAAAGAATCCTGCTTACCGGCACCACAAAACGAACATCTTATCTCTTTGCTGTTTTTATTCATTTCAATCGTGTATAACCAAATTTAGTTCAATTTAAGGTAAATTCCAACGTTCTTTGGTCAATCGTTACTATTAATACGTAATATTCAGGCGGTTGTTTGTTATTTCTTGCTTTTACTTCCGCGTAAAATCTCGTCAACCATACCAAATTCTATTGCTTCTTCGGCTATCATCCAATGGTCGCGATCTGACGCTTTATCAACTTTTTCATATGAAGCGCCGCTATGGTCGGCTATGATCTGGTATAATTCTTTTTTCAACTTAGTGATCTCGTGGTAGCTGATCTCAATGTCAGACTGCTGACCTTGTGCACCACCTGAAGGCTGATGGATCATTACCCTTGAGTGTGGCAATGCTGCCCTTTTACCCTGCGTACCTGCACATAATAATACAGCAGCCATTGAAGCAGCCATACCTGTACAAATAGTTGCAACGTCGTTAGATATGAACTGCATGGTATCATAAATACCTAAACCTGCATAAACCGAACCGCCCGGTGAATTGATGTAGATCTGGATATCACGTTTGGCATCAGCTGACTGCAGAAACAGCAATTGTGCCTGTATAATATTAGCAATGTTGTCATATATGGCATCGCCCAGGAAGATGATGCGGTCCATCATCAAGCGCGAGAACACATCCATCTGTGCCACGTTCAACTGACGCTCCTCGATAATATACGGGGTCATCGATGTAGTGGCAATGGATGAAGGCATAGCGCTTCTGTCCACTCCTGCAATATATTTATCTACGTAGATGCTGTTGATGCGATGATGTTTTACAGCATATTTTCTGAACTCATTCTTATCTAAATTGTCCATGATTTTTGTTTTTCCTCTAATTTTTAATTGCGTTAAATATAGTTTTTTAGTTGAATACTATTTTGTTGTATCGACTAAAATTATGAGGTGGAGGTATATTATACAGCCAAAGCAACCCATGTTACGAGTTGCTTTGATCCTGGTACTAAAGTTTTATTTTGAGAGACGCCTTACGCTCGCGTAATCTATTTCTTCTCTAACAATTCTTTAAATTCCTTGTCAGAAACTTCTTTCTTCTCTAAAGTAACGATGCTTTTAAGATGGTCTAAAACCTTCAATGCCTTTACTTCTTCAAATATTTTATTGGCTTCTTCTTTATTCTGCAAAAACTGAACGGTGTATTGTGATAGCTGCTCATCAGCAATAGGCTGTGGGCTGTACATCCTGAACTGTGCATCCAGGCGTTGTTTAGCTGCAGCAAACACCTCTTCATATTTAATTTCGATCTTGTTGTCCTTAATGATCTTATTTTCAAGCAGGGTCCATTTCAGGTTTTGAGCAAAATCATTGTAACCACCGGTTAATTCCTCTTCAGTTAATTTATCATTTGTTGCTTTTAA
>JBEHXM010000033.1:0-41059 GCA_048498695.1 Bacteroidota bacterium | reverse complement strand
AGAAGGTTTAAAACAGGTGAACCTGATGAAGGGCGACCCTGCCGAAGCCGTGGCAGCAGGCGCACACGCCATGTTTTTCCAATGCGGCCTGGGCCACATGCTGGGTATGGATACACATGACATGGAAGACCTGGGCGAGCCTTATGTAGGCTATACCGATACCCTGAAAAAAGAAACATCAATATTCGGGCTTAAATCATTACGGCTGGGACGCGAACTGGAGCCAGGTTTCGTACTAACCATCGAGCCCGGCATCTATATCATCCCCGAACTGATAGACCGCTGGCAGGCCGAAAAGAAATATGCCGATTTTATTAATTATGACGTACTCAACACCTACCGCGATTTTGGAGGGATACGCATTGAAGATAACTTTTTGATAACGGATACAGGCCATCACCTGTTAGGTAAATATCTGCCCAAAACGTTGAAAGAGATCGAAGATCTGAAAGCATAATTTAATTTGTCATTCTGAAGCGACAGCGAAGAATCTTCTACATTTTGCAAATCGCTGATGCAGGTCGAAGAAGATGCTTCACTATGTTCAGCATGACAGCTTTGTTTTCAGCCCTTGTTGGTGTTGTCACCAACAAGCCTACCATACAATAATAAGACGATCTCCTTAAGGTCAAAACATACACATTGGTTTTGTTGGTGACAATACCAACAAAGGCTAAAGACCATACTCAACTTGAATTTCTATTTTTAGGTATAATAATTGAAAATATCCCAACACCCATAATAAACAAACAAATGAACGAATACCACATTGTTTTATCATCATTCATCATACTGCCCGAATAAAGTATGAGAATACCCAGCCCCCAAATTACAGACAATAAGATTAACGCTATACCGATATACTTCATTAATGATTATTGTTTTTACCTTTCGGCTTAACCTCTTCAGCCCTTGTTGGTGTTGTCACCAACAAGCCTACCACACAATAATAAAACTATCTCCTTAGGGTCAAAACATACACATTGGTTTTTGTTGGTGACAACGCCAACAAAGGCCGGGTAGAGATAATCAATAATATATAATAAGAGCAATCCCAATTATAATACTCAAAACGTCAGCACACAACAATTTAATTTTTGATTTTAAAATACCTTCACCTTCATTAATGAGCCTATGTATTATGCGAACACCGTCCCATAATCCAAGTGCTACTAAGAGACACCCTCCGATTCCATATATTGCGCTCATTTTTTACCTTTCGGCTTAACCTCTTACTATACAATAATAATACAATCTCTCTTAAGGTCAAAAACATATTACTTAGCCTATTCAAAAGGATGTTATAACATGTTCCAAATGACAGGACGTTTTCTATTCCCGATACACTTTGTAGACATTCTCAAAAATGCGTTTTATTTACAAAACATAGCGTAACATATACACTAAGCCAAAAATAGCTGAAATTTTATTTAACATTTATTTAACAAAAAAATGAACCTTTGTTACACTATTACGTATAACAATTCATTACATTTGTACTCTACAAAAAATTCTACCTGAAATTTTAAATCGAAAGGGGTTTTATCATGAGACAGCTAACATCATTCTTTCCTGAACGTCAGTTTCACATTCTGATCAATTTTAACAATGATGAACGTAGTATAGCGGTGTTGCCGGATGAAACAGGTTCGTTCCTGGTGGTAGACCAGGGTAAGGTTTTAGGTCAGCTTGCCTTTGATCAGCAATTGAACTGTGTATCCTGCGATTGTGACGTGGATGAAACCATCCTGGCCCAGTTGCTAAGGCAGATCAGGGACCACTATTCTTTTGTAAGAAGCATCTTCAATAAAAGATCATGATCCGGGCAACAGCGGGTTATTTACCGTTCCGGCAAATAATATAAGCCCTGTCTTCATTTCTCTTATGACGAACATAAACGGATGATCGATCGTTATGGTAGGTGGTCCTTCTGCTGAAGTAAGACCTATAGATACAGAGGTTGCTGCAGCAGCTTCGGTGCCCGATTCATCTACCGCAACATAAGCTTTATGCAGTACCTTGGTGATGTGCAGATTACCTGAGGGGTTGATGCCGGTAAAATCAGCTAAATCAGAAAAGGCATTACCCATACCCAGGCTACCCAAAGCATTGTTCAATAAAATATTATAAGTGAATTTAAATTTCGGCATGATCACCGGTCCGCTATTCGCAGCCAGTTTTCCCATCCAGCCATTCCAGGTAACGGTATCTAAATTGGGCAATACCTTATTTGGCGAAGGCTCAACAATCACCATGCTGTATTTTTTATTGATATACGGCAGCTCCAGCACGGTCACATTCTGATCACTGTAATAATTGTAGTTTATTTTATCGCCCTTCATCATGTCGGCCTGCACGGTACTGGCATCAGGCAGGTAAAAAGGACCCGGACGTGTTTGGGATGCATCAAATTTAGAGTTCCATACACTTTTGAAATAGATGGCATTGATCAAAAACATTACATCGCTGGCATCAATCTGATCCACTATCGCCGGTATCTTTCCGTTGGTTTGGTTATTCACCCAGCTATTAATAGTATTTGCTGACGACGGATCGTTAAAATTAAGCGATTGTACTTTAGCATGGAAATAAGTGCTATCAGTAGAGATAAACTGCGGCAACACGCTAAATCCCTGCCGGTACCATATCGAATTGGCGATCTTTAATGTTGTCTGAGGGTCAAGTTTAGGCAGGTCGGTGATCAGCTTATTATAATAGCTGTTCATATCTGCCTGGGTAAAGGCGTTAAATCCCAGCGTATTCCTGATGGCATCCAGTGTTGCACCTTTGGCACCGTTGCTGGTCATCCCCAAAGCAAAACTTACACTTAAGGGCGAAATAAACAGATTTTTTCCGTCTGTACTACCAGAGCGGACGGCTTTAAACAAATTAAAAGTAAACGCATTATCCGCTGTGGCCTGATGCTGTTCTGTGGCGTTAAGAACCAGATCAATACCTTTTTGAGGAACAATAACGTGATCTTTGTGACAGGAAGCGAACACAAAAATCGAAATAAACAATAAGAGCAGGAGGCCGTTCAGCGGATCAATGCGTTTCATAAGTTTAGATCAGTTAATTCAATTAAAAACTAAATCAATATCATTACGCAGGCTGATAACCGATTGATACAATGGCTGTAAAATAATCATTACCTTTTTTGATACCCCGGTTTTAATTTTAAATTTACCTTCTCCTTCCACTATTAAACCTTGATAAATGAAAACAACCAGCCTTTTATTAGTCGCCGTGTTCCTGTTATCGTCGGCAGCTTTGTTTGCACAATCGGGCAAAGTATATGACGATCTTAGCCTGCCCAGCAAAATTTTAAAAAGCGAGCGTAAATATGCCGTATACCTGCCGCCTGATTATGAAACCTCCGGCCGCAGCTACCCGGTGCTTTACCTGCTGCATGGCTCTGGCGACGATCAGACCGGCTGGATACAATTCGGCGAGGTGCTGAACATTACTGACAAAGCCATACACGATGGTACATCTACCCCGATGATCATCATCATGCCCGATGCCAACACCGGTCGCCGCGGTTATTTTAATGACCCAAAGGGCGACTGGAATTACGAGGATTTCTTTTTTAAAGAACTGGTGCCCTTTGTAGAAAAGAAATACCGTATCAAAAGCGACAAACGTTTCCGTGCTGTGGCCGGCCTGTCAATGGGTGGCGGCGGCAGTTTTGTATATGCCCTGCATCATCCCGAAATGTTTTCGTCGGCCTGTCCGTTAAGCGCAGCAACCGGTCCGGCAACTATTGAAGATGCCCGCAAGCAATTATCCCGGACCATCCCGAATGTCACAGATTCGGTTGTTACCAATTACTACAACCGCCAAAGCGTGGTGTCATTAGTCAATAATGTACCCGACGACCAGAAAAAGGCCGTACGCTGGTATATTGACGATGGCGACGATGATTTTTTATATGAAGGCAATTGCCTGGTACATATTGCCATGCGCAAAAAGGATATCCCGCATGAGTTCCGTATCCGCGACGGCGGCCATACCTGGACCTACTGGCGCGCCTCACTGCCCGAAGTACTGGCGTTTGTATCGCAGGGATTTCATCAGTATTAGATCAATACTTCAATGTCATTTCGACGAGGGACGAGGAGAAATCTTATAAAAAATACAGAGCAAACTTTGCAAGTTATATAAGATTTCTCTTCGCCCTCTCGCGTTGTCCACCCTGCTCATCGAAATGACATTTACGTTTATCGCACAATCACCAGCTCACTATAAGTAAGCTCCCTGCTGCGTGTAGACTTATTCAAAAAAGTCAGCTTCAAACGGGATATCCAGTAGCGTTCAAAGGTTTTTACAGGCTGCATCTGCCAGCCTTTTGCCTTTAAACCGCTGATCACCTCCGGCTGCGCCAATAAAAGGAATGGCTTAGGCGGAAGTAAACCCGTACCATCAGTATTAATATTGATGAGCGGCTTATTAAGATAAAACTCCATGGCAAAAGGATTATCACCGCTTTGGGTTACCGGCAGGTTGCGACTATTATTTTTATTGATCCACATAGCGGCCTCGCTCCCTGACTGGTAATGCAGCAGCGAAGGATAAAATGCCAGGTTTAAATACAGGTTGACAACAAACGACACCAGCAATGTGCTGAAACCTATGCGCCAGTAAGCTTTGGAAGCAATGGCACGAGGCAAAAACAACAATGCTCCCAATAGTACTATCAGAATAATTCCGGTGATCCAGTTAAAGGCAGTCGGGCTGAAAAAGTATTGCAGCGCGATAATCACCAGCAATAATATGCTGATCAAAACCAATTGGGTAACTCGTACGGCGCGAATGCTTTTCTCCAAATTTAAATGATAAAGATATTGCGCCGTTATAATGGCAAAAAACGAAAAAACGATATTGAGGTAATACGGCAGCTGGAACTGCGATGCCGAAAACACCAGGAAGGTCAACAGCGACCCGCACAGGCAATACCATTCATAGCCCCGCACGTTTTTAATACCTTTTTTGATAAACCGGAATATCGCCGCAAATAATAAAAGCGACCAGGGTAAAAATGCCCAGAGCGTAGTATGTATAAAAAAAGTGGGGTCGCCGTCGCCTTTGATGGGGCCAGTATTAAAGAACCGTCCAAACTGGCTGTCCCAGAAAAAGAAACGGATACCCGATACAGCCTTCTGCCCGAAAACCACTTTCTCCGGGTGCAGGTCAAACTGTTGATACAGGCAATACAATTCGGGTAGGATGAAGATGAGGATAAGCACCGCGGCGATCAGCCAGCGCCAATTGAATAATCGTTTCCATTGCCTGGTAATGATCAGGTGCCCGGCTATGGCTCCGCCTACAGGGATCAAAACGAAAATCCCTTTAGTCATCACTGCACATGCCGCAAACACACAGCCTGCCAGTAATTGCCAAAAGTTGTTGTCGGCATCTGCCTTATAAAAATGATAAACTGAGGCTATGATCAGTCCGGTCAAATAAGATTCGGCACGTACATCATAATTTGATATTACGATATGCTGCGCCGTTAGCAGGATCAATACAGACCACAAAGCAACCTCTTTATTATACAGGCTTTTAGCAAACAGGAAGGTATACCACGCTCCCATCATCATGAACAGGATACCCGGCAATTTATAAGCCCAGGTGGTAAATCCAAACAGGTTAAATGAAAAAGCAGTGATCCAAAAAGGGAAATGCGGCTTATCCAGCCAGTCGGCCCCCTGCGCATACAGGTTCACATAATCATGGTGCAGCACCATGGTTTTAGCAATGGTAGCATACAAAGTCCCGTCCGGACCGATGATGGTAACAAACAAACCGCTGAAATTCACCAAAACAGCTGCCACAATGAACAGGTAAAGCCATTTAAAATTAGTAGCGGTAGTTTGTTCGTTCACAGAATAAAGGTAATATCCAATAATGAATTCTGAATAATGAATATTGAAGTAACACTTCATTAGCCTTGTTTACTATGCTCCCGCGAGCTTCCAGCTCGTGGTTGTGCATTGAACAAGCTTATAGCTTATCTTGAAAACTCCTTTATAATGCGGATACACTGTTTAGTGAAGAAACATCTTTCTATGCTCCCGCGAGCTTCCAGCTCGTGGTTGTGCATTGAGCAAGCTTATAGCTTATTTTGAAACGCTATTTATCATTTCGATCTACTGTTTAGCGAAGAAATACCTCTCTCACTTTGCATTTTTAGGAAGGATTACTGCGCTCCACGAATATTCGGAAAGCAACTGCTAAAGCAACCTTTTAATTTCTTCAGCTGTATTCTATCGTACATAATTTTCCCTAACTTCATTCAAAAATTGTAACCTATGCAACGTCGTAATTTTCTCCTCAACACCGCTGTGGCAGCGGGCGCTTTCACCCTTCTGAGTAAAAAAAGTTTTGCTTCGTGGATAGCCGACCCCAGTTACCAGTTTAAACCTCTGCGCAATAATGTGGGCATGTTTGCCGAGCAGGGTGGCACCATTGCCTGGCTGGTTAATAAAGAGGGAATAGTAGTGGTGGATGCCGAATTCCCTGATCAGGCTACGCATCTGATAGCTGAGCTGAAAAAGCAATCTGATAAGCCTTTTCAATGGCTCATCAATACCCACCACCATGGCGATCACACCAGCGGTAATATTGCTTTTAAAGGCCTGGTGAAAAACGTGGCTGCACATGCCAATTCGCTTACCAATCAAAAAAATTCAGCCATTGCGCAGAAAAAGGAAGACCAGCAGTTATATCCTGATACCACTTATACCGATAACTGGAAAATAAAGGTGGGCGACGAAAATATTCAGGCGCACTACTTTGGTCCGGGCCATACCAACGGCGATAGCATGATCCATTTTGAACATGCCAATGTGGTGCACATGGGCGACCTGGTATTTAACCGCCGTTATCCGTTTATCGACCGCAGTGCAGGGGCATCAGTAAAAAACTGGCCGGTAGCGTTGGAAATGGCGCAGAAGAAATTTGACAAGGATACCCTGTTTGTATTCGGCCATGCCTTTGACCCACTGAAAGTGACCGGCAATATGGAAGATATCAAGGCCATGCAAAACTTTATGGAAAAACTGGCCGCTTTTGTTCAAACCAGCATCAAGGCAGGTAAAACCAAACAGGAGATACTGCAGGCCAAATCTATCCCCGGTGTAACCGATTGGCAGGGTGATGGCATTGATCGCGGCCTTACTGCAGCTTATGAAGAATTTAGTGCGTAAATATTTGTGATCGGGAAATAATAAAGTATAAAACTTATTGTCATTCTGAGCGATAGCGAAGAATCTGCTTACGAATTATTGATACAATCTTATACATTAATCGCTGAATTCATAGTAGAAGAAGATGCTTCACTATCGTTCAGCATGACAAAGTGAATCATGCTTAAAAAACTCATCATCATTATTTGCCTGTTGCCTGCAATAACATCGGCGCAAACCAAACAATTTGTAATTCCACTATGGGAAAAAGGTGCACCGGGCTTTGAAAAGCTGCGCGATGTACCCGAACAGGCCAAAGATTATTGGGTAAAAAACATAAATAACCCTACGCTTACCGTTTTCCTTCCGCCAAAAGACAAGGCAACCGGAACGGCGGTAGTGATCTGTCCGGGTGGTGGGCACAGGTTGCTTGTTTTTAATGCCGAAGGTATTGAGCCTGCCAAGTTTTTAAGCGACCTGGGTGTTGCCGTTTTTGTATTGAAATATCGCCTGGGCCGCGATACCAATTCGCCCTATAAGATTGAGATCAATGCAAAAGAAGATGGTTGCCGGGCTATGCGGTTAGTCCGCAGCCGCGCGGCAGAGTTTGGCATCGATCCCAATAAGATCGGTATGATGGGATTTTCCGCAGGCGGCGAAGTGGTGGATATGACCACTTTTTACCCAAACACAGCAAATACCGATGCGATAGATAAGCAAAGTGCCAAACCAAATTTCATCATCCAGATATATCCCGGTCCGTTATTTATCCCTGATGACATTCCTGCGGATGCACCGCCCGCCTTTTTGCTGGCCGCCAATGATGATGCCTGCTGTTCGCCATCGGTGGTCAGGCTATTGGAAGCCTACCGTAAAGCCAAAGTACCTGTAGAAGCGCACATCTTTACCAAAGGCGATCATGGCTTTAATATGGGCAATCGCTCTCGCTTAAAATCCATCAACACCTGGCCGCAGCGCCTTGCCGATTGGCTCTCTGATAATAATTATCTAAAATCAACAGACCGGCCGATGGAGATGAAATAAATGTTGTAAGAAAAACAAAAACTTGTTATGCTGAACGATAGTGAAGCATCTTCTTCGACTTTGCTTGTTCGCTTTGCATTTTTAAGAAGATTCTTCACTATCGTTCAGAATGACAGGACTATCTTATTTCATAAAGTGCGCTGTAGATCATCTAAAATATATCATTCTATCACATTTATAAAACGTATTGCACTTTAATACGTTAATAAGCTAACATTACAACTTTCCAACAATAGTATGGCAAACTTCCAGGAAATAATAAACGCTGAAACACCTGTACTGATCGATTTCTCAGCAGAATGGTGCGGACCATGTAAAATGATGCCGCCCATATTGAAAGACGTTAAAGACCAGATGGGTGATAAAGTGACCATCCTAAAAATCGATATCGACAAAAACCGGGCTGTTGCAAATGCCTATAAGATCAGCAGCGTACCCACCCTGATGTTATTCAAAAAAGGCGAAACCAAGTGGCGGCAAAGCGGCGTGGTGCAGGCAGGCCAGTTGAAACAGGTGATAGAAGAGTTTATGTAATTGCTCGTAGAGTACACCCACTCCTAACCCTCTACAAATAACTCAGCCACCATTGCTGATGCGTCCGCTTGTATTTACTGTACCACCTGCATGGAAAATACAGGATAATGATGACCGCAAGCCATATCATATAAACTCCAAATAAGTTAAATCCCATGTTATCCGGCAAAAAAAGGATCGGTTGTTTGGGGTTAATGATGTCGCTGGATTTGAAGCCCTGGGCAAAAAATATGATCACTGTGAATATCCGCATCAGATACCAATGGCACACATAGTAAAAGAAAGGGACATTGCCAAATATGATCACAATGGAGGTGAACTTATTTTTGATATTTTCTGCTAATGAGAGCACAACCAGGGCGGTCCCCACCGTCACGCACAGGTACAATAATGAACAAGGATATTTTGTGACATTGAAGAAGGAGATGATACTCAAAGCGGTAGTTTTCTGGACTGCCCACGGTGCAGGGTCGCCGTAAATATTAAAATACCGTACGATAAAGAAAAAGGCAAGAGCGGCCAACCCTGTATAAAGTAATATTTTCCGCCTTTTAGCTGCATCAAATGTGCTCTTATAAAGCGAACCGAAAACATAACCCAACAACATCACACCGGTCCATGGTAAAAGCGCATAGGCTATAAGAAAACCCCGGTTTGGTCCAATTGGATAAAATGCCCCAAAGCCGCCGCCCGAGATCAAAAGTTTCCCGGCCAACGTGTTGTTAATAAAGTCGATCTTTTCATAATCAAATACATTATGCCCGAAAAATATAACAGCGCCTATAATACCGATCATCATTAAGGATGCTCTTGCCCATATCAGTAAACCCAGCAGGATCATGCTGCCGCCTATGGCCCATATTACCTGGAATATTAAAACATTATAAAGCGGGTTGAGCGTAATGGCAAGCGTTATCAGCAAAAACTCTATCCCGATCAGCCAAAGCCCGCGTTTGATCAAAAATATGCTCAATTGGTTCTCCGTACGGCGTGTACCGGCAAGATAGGCCGAGAGCCCACTCAAAAAAACAAATGTAGGGGCACAAAAATGAGTAATAAAGCGGGTAAAAAATAAGATCGGTGTAGTTATCGCCAGGTCGGTAGGCTCGGGATGCCCGGCGTGGAAAAAGTCGCGCACATGATCTATCGCCATGATCAGCATCACTAATCCGCGCAATATGTCAATGGATTCAATACGGTATTTTTTTATTGGGGATACGGTTGTCGCCATTGTGGTGGGTTTAATTTATACTACTAATATAAATGGATAATTTTAAACAACAAATAAAATACTAAAAAAATTAGCTTATTTTTGGGCCATAAAAAACTGTCTACAAATAACTTAGCCACCATTGCCGGTGCGTATGTTTGTAATTAAAATACCATCGGCAGGGCAGGTATAATGCCACTATAACAAAAAGCCAAACTCCATAAACCCCCAAAAGGTTAAAGCCGAAACCCTCCGGCTGAAATGCCTTAATCCTGGGATTGGGACTAACTATCTGGCTGCTGGTATATCCTGAAATAAAGAAAATGATAATGTTGATCAGTTTGATCAGATACCAATGACACACATAATAGAAAAACGGCACGTTGCCGTAAATGATCAATATTTTTGTAAACTTATTGCTCATCTTTTCGGCAACGGACAAAATCATCAACGCCAAACCAAGCGTCATACCCAGGTATAAAAGAGAGCAGGGATATTTGGTGACATTAAAAAAGGAGATGATACTTAATGCAGTTGTTTTTTGTACCGACCAGGGCGAGGGATCACCATAAAGATTGAAATATCTGAAAACGAGGAACAAAGCAAATAGAGATAACCCGCAGTAGAGCAGGATTTTTCTTCGCTTAACCGCATCGAAGGATTTTTGATATAACTGGCCGGTTACATAGCCAAGTATCATCACCCCCGTCCACGGTAAAAGTGAATAAGCGATCGCCAGGCTATGATTTGAGTCGAGGGGCCAATAATCACCACGATGGCCCGACAGCAACAGTTTTCCGGGCAAAGTATCGTTTACAGCGCTCAGCTTTACCAGGTCGAATATATTATGCCCAAAGAAAATAACAACACCAATTATGCCGATTAGGGGTAAAGGCAGCCACACCAGTATACCTAACAGGATCATGCTCCCTCCTATAGCCCATATTACCTGCAAAATGAGGACATGAAAACCCGGATCAAGCCTTATGGCGAAAGTGATCACCACCAGTTCGATAAGGATCAGCCACAGGCCCCGTTTGATAAGGAATGCACTCAACTGGCTTTTGGTTCTCCTGGTGCCTGCCAGGTAAGCCGATGTCCCGCTCAGGAACACAAAAACCGGTGCACAAAAATGGGTTATCCATCTTGTAAAAAACAGGATCGGCGTTGTAATGGCAAGGTCGTTAGGCTCTGGATGACCGTAATGAAAAAAATCACGGACATGGTCTATAGCCATGATCAGCATTACCAGGCCACGCAATATGTCAATGGATTCGATCCGGAGCTTAGGGGCAGGCGCCGCAATAGTTGTCATTGTGATTGGTTAATAGTATATGACTAATATACAGTATTTTAACATAATTACCTCCATTGCAAATTATAGATAACCACTCTCTTTTGATCAGGAAGGTCCTTGTCAAAGCTTAAAGTGCCTAAATTATTGATTTAGATGACATTACCTCTATTTATGTGCAATATGGGTGGTTTTCCCCATTAAAACCGGGGTGCTCTTTTTACCCTCGATGGAGAATGCCGGAAGCTTTATTATCAGCCATAAAAGCTATCTTTATTGTTCAACTACGATCAAATAATGAAAAGACGTTCATTTGTAAAGGCTTCGCTCCTGACCGGGGCAGCTGCAACTTTAATTCCAGCAACCAATATGGCATCTCCCGCAGCTGACGAAGCTGAATTTTACGAACTACGCGTTTATACTTTAAAAAATGATACTCAGCAAAAGCTGGTGGAAGATTTTTTAAAAAATGCGGCCATCCCTGCGTTCAACCGCCTTGGCTCAAAAAATATCGGTGTGTTCACCGAGTTAAAGCCTGAAGGGCAGACTAAAATTTATGTATTTGTACCTTACAAAAGCATGATCCACCTTACGAAGGTAAACAGCGACCTGGATAAAGATGCCGCCTACCAAAGAGATGGTTCGGCCTATTTAAATGCACCCGCCGCAGAACCGGCTTATGAGCGCATTGAAAGTTCGCTGCTCAAAGCCTTTGCCCACATGCCCAAAATGACTTTGCCCGGCAATCAGCCGCGGATATTTGAACTGCGGCAATACCAGAGCGCTACCGAAAGTGCAGGTAAAAAGAAGATAGAAATGTTTAATGACCAGGGCGAAATTGATATTTTTAAAAGGCTTGGTTTTAAACCTGTATTTTTTGGTGAAACGCTTATCGGTCCGCTTCGCCCAAACCTAACCTATATGGTCACGTTCGATGATATGACAGCTAAAGATGCACACTGGAAATCATTTGTTGCCGATGCTGAATGGAAAAAGATAAGCGTAGTACCGGGTTATGCTGATGCCCTGCTGGTATCAAAGATCACATCTACCATGATAATACCAACCTCTTATTCACAGATTTAAACCAATCAAAAAATATTTAGTCTCTATTTATAAAAACAACATAATGTGTTACTTTTACACATAGACCAATTTAAACAAACCAAATTATGACTACCAGACGTTCCTTTTTAAAGACCTCGGCTATGCTTTCAGCCGGGCTGTTAGTGGCACCCAAATTATTTGCTTACGATAAAAAGTATATCGGACTGCAATTATACACCGTGCGCGATGCCATGGCAAAAGATGTGGCGGGTACTTTAGCTAAAGTAGCACAGATAGGCTATAACTCAGTAGAGGCTGGTTATGGCGATGGCAAGTTTTACGGGCTCGATGGCAAAGCCTTTGGCGCATTGCTGAAACAAAATAACCTGGTTATGCCGAGCTGTCATTACCAGTTAGGCGAAGCGAGCGCTGATGCAAAAGGCACGATACTGAATGGCTGGGACAAAGCGGTTGATGATGCCGCAGCAGTTGGGTTGAAATATATGGTTTGTGCCTGGCTGGCCCCGACAGAGCGCGGTAGCCTTGACCATTACAAAAAACTGGCTGAAGATTTTAACAAAGCCGGCGAAACCTGCAAAAAGGCAGGCATACAATTCTGCTATCACAACCACGATTTTGAATTTATACAGGAAGATGGGAAATACCCGTATGAAACCCTGCTGGATAACTCTGATAAAAACCTGGTAAAAATGGAGATAGACCTTTACTGGCTCACCAAAGCCAACCAGGACCCTATCGCGCTGATAGACAAGCATCCCGGCAGGTTCCCGCTGTGGCATGTAAAGGACATGGATAAAACCGAAAAGAGAAACTTCACCGAAGTGGGCAATGGTATTATCGACTTCAAAAAGATATTCACCAAATCTGACAAAGCCGGACTTAAATATTTCTTTGTCGAACAGGATATTTGCCCGGGCAGTCCTTTTGATAGTATTACTCAAAGTATTACTTATATCAAAAAGAACCTGGTTTAAATCTAATTAAGATATTGTCATTCTGAGCGACAGCGAAGAATCTTCTTTCATATACAGGGCGAATAGGCAAGTCGAAGAAGATGCTTCACTATCGTTCAGCATGACAATCTATTTAATGCCAGACACTTTTCAACCCGTTATAATTAAGGTTGCTGATGGAGAATCCTTTTGAATGGATATTTAGCTTGTCATAAGGTTCTTTGGGGAAGAAAATAGCGGTCATTACCGTTAGCCCTTTATCAGCGAATAACTCTATGGAGGCCGCGTCAACTACTAGTTTCAGGTCTGTTTTCTTAGCGGTAACCTTACGTTTAGCAATCATTCTTTTTGCAAAATCCGGGTGAAAGCCTGATTCTCCGGCCTTTGTGCGGTCAATATACCAGCTGTTCTCAGCCTCGTCATAACCGGCAACCAGTTGCTCGTCATTTGCATTGGATAAGATAATGGCAAAACTTTTTAACTGGTCCGAAGTAATATCCAGTTCAAACTGACCGTCCGATCTTTTAATCAGTTTAGTCAAATCCACATCACCTTTCACGCTGATATTATGCAGCTCAACAGGCTGACTTTTTATCGCATTTAACTCCTTAACCGGTTCAGCCGCTACGTAGTAACCAGTATCGGCCTTAACCAGCTTCAACTCCCGTGGTATGGTCGTGGCGCTTCTCCAGGTTTTTGTGGGAACTTTCTCTGCATACAGCCAGTTACTCATCCATCCCAAAAATATATGCCTGTTCCCGGTGTTGTGCCAGGTTACGCCTGCATATTCGTCGGTGCCTTCATCCAGCCAGCGCGTATCGGTACGGTTGGGTGTAAATGTTTTCCCGTCAAAATTGCCCGTAAAATATTGCGTGGCCGAACCACCCTGCGGCCCACCAGGGTTAATATTCACTACAAGTACCCACATTTTTTTACCATCAGCAGCCGTCAATTGGAACAAGTCCGGACATTCCCAAACACCGCCATGCCCGCCAAGGTGTTCACCAAACTCACTTTCTTTGCTCCAATCCTTTAGGTTGGGTGATGAATAAAAGGTGATCCTGTCCTTGGTTGCCAGCGTCATGATCCACTTTTTGCCGGGAGCATACCAGGATACATTCGGATCGCGGAAATCTTTGATACCCGGATTTTTCAGCACAGGGTTGTTCTTATATTTCGTCCATGTTTTGCCGTTATCATTGCTGTAAGCCAGGCTCTGGTTCTGAAAGTCAGATTTTCCAGCTTTCTCACCTGCCTGGTTATGATGCGTGAAGATGGCCACCAACGGCGGGTTACCGTTCTTGCCAAAACCGCTGGTGTTATGAACATCAACCACGACGCTGCCCGAAAAGATCAGCCCTAAACTATCAGGGTATAAAGCGATTGGCTGATTTTTCCAGTGGATCATATCGGTACTGGTGGCATGGCCCCAGTGCATCGGCCCCCAGGTTGTACCCTTAGGATAATGCTGGTAAAAAAGATGATAAACCCCCTTATAATAAACCATCCCGTTCGGATCGTTCATCCAATGTGCGGGCGGCGAAAAATGGATCTGCGGACGGTATTGTTCCTGATAAGTTGCCTTTTGCGCAAAGGCTGCTGAACACATCAGCAAAAAAGTAAGTAATAATTTGCCCCTTCTTCTCATATCAATGCATCGTTAAGGTGTGTTCAATTTGCTCGAGCGACTTGCCTTTGGTTTCGGGCATCAGTTTCCAAACAAACAATAACTGGAAAATCATCATGATGGTGAAAAACAAGAATGTCCAGCTCTCCCCTATTTTCCCTGTGATGTAGGGGAACGAAAATGCAATAAGCGTTGCCATTACCCAGTGCGTACCGCTGCCCAGGGTTTGTCCTTTTGCCCGCACCTGGTTGGGAAATATTTCCGAAATAAATACCCATATAACAGCACCCTGCGAAAATGCGAAGAACGCGATATAGATCATCAGGTAAAAAGAAACGAGATAACCATTTGCTGTAATATCATGAAATGAGTACGATACCAGTCCCAAAGTAATAATGAGGCCGAATGAGCCGATCATCATCAACTTTTTGCGGCCTATTTTATCAATAAAGCCTATGGCGATCATAGTGAATATCAGGTTTACCAAACCAATGCCTGTGGTTGATAAAAGTGATGCACTTTTGGCTAAACCTGCCGCAGTAAAAATGCGGGGGGCATAATAAATAATGGCATTAATACCCGACACCTGGTTAAAAAAAGCAATCAGGACAGCCAATGTTGCCGGGAAGCGGTAGCGTTTGGTAAACAAGCTTTCTGCATTTGCATCCTTTACTTCCTCGTTTTTTGCGTTAATGATATTAGTCATTTCCTGTTCGTAATTTTCCGGATTAACTATCTGTAGTATCCTTCGTGCCTCATCATTTTGTGAGCGGTTAAGGATAAGCCAGCGCGGACTTTCCGGAACAATCCTGAGCAGCACCAAAAAAAAGAATGACGGAACCGCCATGATCCCCAGCATTAACCGCCATGAATCCTGGAACAGCAAGCCGATAATATAATTGGACAGGTAGGATATGAGTATCCCCAGAACTATATTGAACTGGAATAATATAACTAACCGGCCTCTTGCTGCTGCCGGAGATATTTCTGATATATAAATGGGCGCGATAATCGACGAAGCGCCTACACCCAAGCCTCCGATAAACCTTAAAATAACAAAAAGGTACCAATTAGTGGTAAAGGCAGTCCCTAATGATCCGACCAAAAATATCACTGCAATTATAACAAGGGAGGTTTTTCGTCCCAGTTTATCAGCAGGAATTCGCCCCAGAAATGCCCCGGTAACGGTACCTATCAGCGCGATGGAAATGGTAAAACCATGCTGCAGGTCGGTAAGGCTCCAATACTGCTGTATTGCCTGCTCGGCGCCCGATATCACGGCGGTATCAAAGCCAAACAGGAAGCCGCCAAGGGCCATAATTATTGACCATACAATAACTTTTCTTTGGATCATAACAAGAGGTTTATAAAATGAAGGTTTACCAAATATAAATTTATAGTTGATAGGTTGCCCCGTTTCATTTAAATAAAAATGGCCGGCGATCTTCTGATCCCGGCCACTTTGATGAGATTTATTTAGATGTCAGACCATTTCAGCACGCTCCATATCGGGGCTGTGGTACAATATTTCGGGTATTTGCGCCAGCGTAGATTCGTGCGCCTGCTCCCCAAGTCCATAAAATTGCTGAAAGCTCATAATAAGCGGCCGCCATTTATCCGGGTCGACCCTGTTAGGCTTACCATCCATTAAGATCGACTCTTCTGCGTGTACCCGCTGGATGCGCAGTTCAATGGTAAGCAAGCGGCCGCGCATCTGGTCATCATCTTCCGATAAGCCGTGCACAGCCTCAACTACCGCTTCCATTTGCACCGGGCATTCATGAACCCGTGGCGGAGCGATCGTATGCGAATCTACAGGCGTGAGTCCGGCTACTCCGAATTTATCAGCCTCATACCGGTATCCTTTTAGCTGTTTACCATTGGGTACGGGATTGGTTCCCGTAGTGCGGGCCAGTTTGTTGACCGCGCCCACTTGCGCAGTCGAGGGAAGATTGAGCACACATTCTCTGGTGCGCAGCATATTCTCAGTAGTTTTTGAAAACGCTGATATGCCGATCATGCATCGCCATCCCAGCCAAAAAATAGATGATATAGGGGCAAGATTAAAAGTGCCGTCTTCGTTACAGGTACTGATCAGGACCACCGGGGTTCCGAAGTATAAAATTTCTGGTTTGCTAACTTGATGCATACTATTTGCGATTTGATTATAACACAAAAGTATGCCTGGGTGCAATCCTGGAGAACCCGGTTCTTGCGGAGTTAACTTCACCGCCTTACCTGTGTTTATTTCTCTGCCAGTATATCCAGTTTCTCAATAAGAGGCGGCTTTGCCAACAGCCTGTCGGCATTGGCCATTAATGCAGCCGCAATGGGGCCATTCAAATGTGCATCCCTTGCTTCTTCTGTTTCAAAGGTGTCATATATCCCGAAAACTGTTTCCCCTGTTCGCCAGGCATACCATTTAACTGTACCGGTTTCTTCCTGCGCCAGTGGTAACGCACTCTTTAAAAATTCTGCTACTTCTTCCTCTTTTCCGGGCCTGGCTTCCAGCCATGCCAGTAATGCTAATTTTGCCATTTCTATGCTTTTTTGGTTATCAAATGTGTTGATATAACAAACTTACGGAGTAGTAGTTGCCGCGGTTGCCCAAAAGATTTGTCATTTTTTACCCGCCAATAATTAAAACAAATATTTATCCATGATGTAGTATAATTAATCAATTTATAAGGTAATGAAATACGCATATATTTTAGGCTCCAATGCCTTTGTAAGTCCGCATGGGTATATCTCTTATACCGAAAACGGCGAAACCAAAACATTTCTAAGCATCAGGTCCATTTATCATGATACAGCGGTGGGGTCGCACCTGTCGGTTGATGTTGATGTAAAAGACATGCTGGAACGCGAATTAAAACTGACCGACAATCAAGCCGGTTCTGATAATGTATTTAAGATATCTGAAGAGCGCGACCGGGTGCATATCACCAATCATTTGGGGAATACTATTATTGATGTGCACCAGCTGGATGATCAAACCGCAATGCGCCTGGCACATAACATCATTGCCGAACTGGAAGTGCAATCCTCTGTTGCAGTTATCCGCGTTCGCGGAGATTTTATGCTTGGCGGAATGCACATCGAGATCGATAACGAAAAGCTATTTATAAACGGTAACTCCTATGCCAATTCGGTACTTGCCGGGCAAAATAACCTACAGTTTGTACCGTCAGAGGTGGTGATATAGGCGATTGAGAGCCAGGAGTCAAGAACCATGAATCAAGACTATTAGATTATTGCTAATGTTTTTCCTGGCTCTTGATTCCTGAATCCTGGCTCTTGGTTTTTTTGTACCAACCCATCACAAGCCTCACCATTTGATTATAGGTGTTCAGACCCTGGGGCTGGTTATTAGCCTTCAGAAAATCATCATAAAACAAACTGCTTAATACCCCCAGCTTGCTTTGATAGGAAAGCCAGTATTCTCTTTCCTTTTTAAAGTCGTATAGTACTGGCTGAGAGATATTTTTCCTCAGTTCCTTACGGGCAAGGCTGTCCTGCTGCCTTAGGGCGAACATAAACTCCTGCACTCCCAGGTAATAAGCGGAATAACGCAAAAGATGATCTTTAGATTGGATACCTGCGATAAAGCCTGCAAAATTCGCCTCGTCTTCCGGACCAAACCCCATCTGGTGCGACATTTCGTGGCAAGCCACAAATGGCTTTAAATAGACGGGCATCTGGTAATTGATCTGCGCTTCTGATGTAAAAGGGTTATAATACCCTGAGGTGCTCATATAATTCATCAAGCCTGATAACATGGAGGGCTTGATACCCGGTTTGTAGGTGTAAAAGTTTTTTGAATGATCAGATAACCCGCTAACCGCTTTTATAGCAGTGTTATAAATGGTTTTATTGCTTTGTTGCAGGTCGGCCGCGGTAACCCGGCTCCGGCAGCTGTTAGCGCTATCTATCAGGACAGCGGTTACGTATTTGAGATCGGCCGTTGTATAGCCGCTGTCAGGCAAATTGAAACGCTCGGCAGCGGATGGCCGGTAGTAGTTCATCCCCCAAAAAAGATAGAAGCAAAGAATAAAAACCTGCACACCAATGGTCAAGCCCAGCAAAAAAACACCTGCAGCCCTCCACTCCCGCCTGAACAGCATCCTGATCAATTTTACAACTGCGTACAATAAATAAGCAATAATTAAAATGTAAAACAGGTCGCCCGCACTAAAGGGGAACAGGTTAAAAACCGGGTGGAAGAGGTAACAAATGCCCCTATAAAAACCTTCGGAATAAAAGCGCTCAATAAACCCTGGATAATTGGTCATCAGCATCAATAAGATGATGACCAACGCGAGCACTGCTATGGCAATTATTCTTGATCTGACGGGACGTTTTTTGGTCATTGCTACAAATATAGCAGATACACAAAATAAAAAAGGCCGCCCCGATTAATCGGGGCGGCCTTTCAACAATAATATCTTTTATTATTTGATAGTAACCGGAACAGCCAGGTTTTCCCAAAGGATCACAAAGCCGCTGGGGGTTAATTCAATTTTCATGCGCTCGTTCATAGATTTTGATTTCATTGGTGTAGCCATGGTTACCAATACATCTTTTGAAGCGTCATCAGTGGTCGATCCGTCCATCTTTATACCCCATTGCCCGGTTTGTGAATTGAAGATCACCTTCCATTCTTTTTCGCCCGGAACGGTATACAAGCTGTATTTACCGGCAGGCAGGCTTTTGCCGCCTATTTTAATGGCTTTGCTGGTGGTAAAAATAGTGGCTTCGTTAGCACCGGTTCTCCAAACTTTATTGTAAGGTACCAGGCCGCCCCATATTTTCCTGCCTTTTACAGAAGGACTATGGTAAGAGATCTTGATGTTCGCACCGGCTACAGTACCACTTGTGCTATCAGCAGGGCTTGCCTGTGGTTTCTTTTGCCCGAAAGCTACGGTTGACACTAAAAAGGCTATCACCAATACAGACAGCGTCTTTAAATTTAATAACTGTTTCATAGTAAGTTTTTTATTTGGTTTGGGTAAAGATAAGTTGATTTTTTGGTAGATGAAATATGCAAAAATGACTATTCATTAATAATATGGCATAAATCTGATTTATAATCGTTTTGTTGTAAAACTAAATTGATAATGCAGGCGTTTTATGAATAATTCGCATTGCAGTTAGGAATTGACCGAAAGGTTAAACAATTGTTGTGAGTTGGCCCCTGCTGTAATGGCGGGGGTTTTTTGTTTCCCAAACCGGTTTGTGGAAAAAGAAATCCCATTCAGATTAAGCATAACATAATAAATTCCCTAACATTGCGTAATAGTTAACTGTTTACTTAAAACAGCTATATCTGATTAATTTTTACTATATTTATATTGAAAGCACTTACCTGTATAAAAACTTTGGACAAAGAGATTTTCATATTGCTTAGAGCGCAGGCAATTGAAGCATTTAAATTATTGCTTGTGGCGCGCGAATTTGCTTCAGAAAAAGGATTGCAGAACGACCTTGACAGAATAAACGCTTCTATTGTAGAAAATAAGAGCATCCTATCATTAGCTAATCATCAGCTATCTGACCTGAAAGAGACAGGCACTACAAAAAGGATGGGGTTTTTTGAAACAGTATGATACTGTAAAACAATTCTTTAAATATCAATAACAAGTTTGTTACAATTGTAATAAGAGCAATAATGCTGCAATGGCACGATGTTGGCAAATATTACCATAACAATGCGGTAATAAACTGCCTGATTGGTGTTCTTTAAGGGCTTTTCTTACTTAGGTAGGAATAATGAATTGAGAAATTGGGGTAAAAAATTCCCGATCTGTCAATAATAAATGCCCAATAAAATTAATTTGTTTTACGAACCCAGGTTCAATTTGTTGCATTTAATCTAAACTAAAATGTCAAAACTTGTAATCATTGACGACGATCCGATCCATCACAAGATCGTACAATTTATGCTGACGAAAAACGAGTTGGCTAAAGAGACCACCTATACTTTCGATGGAAAGCTTGTGCTCGATTATCTGGAAGAGAACAAAATGAAGATAAGTGCGCTTCCTGATTTTATATTCCTTGACCTTTACATGCCCAATAACAGCGGCTGGGATTTTTTGAACGGTTTTCAGAAGATATATAAAACCCTTAAAAAAGAGATCCAGATCTATATAGTATCGTCATCTATTTTCCAGATGGATATCAACCGTTCAAAAGGTTATCCTTTTGTTACCAATTACATCACGAAACCATTGATGAAAAATGTTTTTGATAACATCAGGGGTAAAAACCTAAAGTTATCCCTGGCGCAACTCAATTAGCACATTTTAACCAATAAAATAAATATCCGATGCCCTACATCACACTGTGTAGGGCATTTTTTATTTTGGCTTTATCTTAATAATAAACAGTGTATTTTTGGAGCCATCCACTACTGTTAAATGAAGGATAATTACAAGCCTTACTATGTCCTGCTATTGATATTGGCGCTTGCAGTTAATTTTGCCGGTATCAACGTCAAATTTTTTACAGACGATCAGGGCCTGTATGCTTCCCTATCCAAAAACCTGCTGTACCGTAAGGAGTTTTTTGAACTATTCACCTATAACCAGGATTGGCTGGACAAACCCCATTTCCCATTCTGGACGGTTTTATTAAGCTTTAAAATATTTGGCGTCTCGGTTTGGGCATATCGCCTGCCGGCTTTGCTCTTTTTTCTGCTGAGTTTGTTCTACACTTATCTTTTCAGCAAAAAATATTATGGCGTACAGGTGGCCTGGATAGCCGTTTTGATACTGGCAACATCGCAGAACGTGATCATGCTGAATACAGATGTACGTGCCGAACCTTACCTGATGGCGCTGGTAATAGGAAGTATTTACCACATCAGCCGACTGGAAGAACGCTTTACTTTTCCCGATTTTGTACTGGCGGCCCTGCTAACCGCCTGCGCTATCATGACCAAGGGCATATTTGTAATAGTGGCCATTTATGGTGCACTGTTTGGACAACTGTTGTTTCAAAAAAAATACCGGGAAATGTTTCAGCTTAAATGGCTGTTGCTTGTTTTACTTACGCTCTTTTTTACAATCCCTGAATTTTACGCGCTATACATCCAGTTCGATCTTCACCCCGAAAAAACCGTATTCTATACCCACCATGTGTCTGGCATCAAATGGTTTTTATGGGAAAGCCAGTTCGGGCGTTTTTTAAACAATGCAGCCATCCGCCAGAATAACACATCAGGAAGCATCATTTTTTTCGTGCATACGCTTTTGTGGGCCTTTGCTCCCTGGTGCCTGTTATTTTATTATGCCGTTTACAGGAATATCAAAGAGATTTGGCTCAAAAATAAATTGGCCGAATATTACACCATTAGTGGAGGGTTATTATTATTACTGCTTTTCTCGCTATCCCGTTTCCAATTGCCCTTTTATACCAATACCATTTTCCCGCTATTTGCGATCGTTACAGCACCTTTTTGTGTTAAACAATTAACTCGCTTCGGTACAATTTATCGCCTTACGGGCTTTTGGCTTTATACGATAGCATTTATTGCAGCCATATTTGTGATGAATTATTTCCTGGCACCCGGCCAGGTTAAATGGTTTATAATTGACTGCATTGTGTTTGGCCTTGTTGTCCTACTGATCATATTCAAAATGGACAAGTCGTACTCGAAAGCTTTCCTCCTTGCCTGCACGGCGGTGCTTTTTGCCAATTTTTATTTGAACACCGTTTTATATAATATCATAGTGGGCTATAATGGCGAGATCAAGGCCGCTAACTATCTTAACCGGCCGGCATTCGATGATACTCATATCTATACACTCAAAACTGAGAACAACATCTTTCAGTTCTATTCAAAAAAACAAATAAGTTATATACCGATCAGTTCCTTTGATAATTTTGCGGCACCTGCTAATTCAGTTTTTTATGCAAACCACAAGTCGATAGATACACTGCTGAAAAACCATGCAAATTTTAAAGTGCTCAAAGCATTTGAAACCTATCCAAGAGAAGGCATCCTCCCGGCATTCATTAATAAAGCCACACGGAACAAAGTATTGGACAGTGTTTATCTGATCAGCAAATAACATAGGCATCAATTAAAATTCAGAATCTCTTCAGATTTGGGTAATAGTTTTACTAAGCTCTTCATCTTAACTAATTACGATTGTTTGAATTATAAACCGCATAATGCGCCTATCAATTCTATTCACTTTCATATTATTAGCTGCTGCTCACAGCCTGATGGCACAGGATAATTACGAAATACAGGTTTATGGCTCTGAAACAGTAGAAAAAGGGCGTACTATGATAGAATTGCATAGCAATTATACTATAGACGGCAATAAAACCATTAATGATGGCGAATTACCAACCAACCATGTATTTCATGAGACAATTGAATTAACCCATGGCTGGACACCCTGGTTCGAAACCGGGTTCTATTTTTTCAATACGTTAGGAAGTGATGGCCGTAGTGCTTACGTTGGTTCTCATATCCGGCCCCGCGTTGCAGCACCCCGGAGCTGGAACTGGCCCGTTGGGGTAAGTATATCCACCGAATTCGGGTTTCAAAAAAGTGCGTATTCTTTAAACACAGCCACGCTTGAGATCAGGCCGATAATTGATAAAAAATGGGGAAACCTTTATTTATCTTTCAACCCTACTCTGGAACAGAGTTTTGCCGGGCCTGATGACAAGCGTGGCATGATCTTTTCGCCGAATTTTAAACAAAGTTATGATCTATCCAGGGTTGTGGCTTTAGGCTTTGAATATTATGGGAGTACAGGGCCATTTTTTCATTACGACCCTATTCAACAGCAGGAACATCAGCTATTTGTTGCAACGGATCTTAATTTTAATCCCGACTGGGAATTTAATGCAGGTTTTGGTCTGGGGTTAACAAATAGTACTGACCATGCGATAATTAAAATGATCATCGGCAGGCGGTTTTAACCCGATCACTCTACTCCACCTTATAACTGAATATCTGCCTGCCTAAATTGCCTTTATCGTCAATTCCCTCTATCACCATCCTATAAGTTCCTGTGCCATCAGCGTTATAATAATCAAAGGAAGCATTACCATTCTTATCGGTCGGCAGTTCGGGGTTCCAGTAAATGGTACTGCGCAGGTCGGCCTGATTATTCGGCTGGTTGTGTTCATATCTTGGCGAATAAAATTCGCGGGCCATAAAATAGCCGTGTGCCGTTATGGGCAATATCCCCGACGAAACACTTCTGTTCGCAGCCGTACTGCTGCCTTTAACCGTGGTAACGTATAAAACACCTGCGGCCCCTTCAGCTCCCATTATACCGGCCGTAGCGTTCCTGAATACCTCTACCTTTTCTACATCTTCCAGGTAAACATTATCGAGGCCTTCTTCCGGTGATATCCTTATACCATCTACCATTATTATCATTGGTGGGTTACCGGTCACAGCGTCACCTTTCATACCAAGAGTTATCGGCGTTGTCAAATAAGGCAGGGATGTAAACCCTGCCGCAGGTTTTAAAAAAACAACACCTAAAAGCAGCCCATTCAGGCAATCTGAGAGTTTGCCATAACCTTTAATATCATCACGCCTTAATAGTTGGTCTGCTGTCCCCAGTACCCTTACTGCTTCAAGAGGGCTCTCTTTTTTATCTTTTATTTTGATCTCGTGCAATAGCTTGCCTTTTAATAAACCGTATTTTGCCAGTTCATCCTGCTGCATTCTGTGGTTCTGCAAAGCATTTGCCATTAACGAATCTATATCAGCATGCAATGGATAATGGCTGCCGCTAAACGTAGCTTCCGGCGTATCCCTGAAATATTCAATACGGTTTCTGCTCCTGTTTTTTGCATTAACCGCTTTTATAATAAAGCGCGTACTATCGGCAAAAGCAAGGTTAGTAAAGTTGAATTTTCCCGAGGTGTCCGTCAGCATAGTTAGCATACGGCCACCTTCTACATTGATCAGGTCTACCTTGCCTTTTACTACCGGTTTACCCTGCGGGGTCATCACCAATCCTTTTATACCAAGCGCTTTTTCAGGCTGATCGGCTTGCTGCGGATATTCATCATTCAGTAAACGCTTCCATACAAAGCGCCGGTAACCTTGTGTAAGCATTAAAATATCCAGGTTGGCCTGCGTTTCGCTGCCGGTATCGGCAAAATAATAATCAGGTTCTTCAATATATCCTTTCAGGTCGGATGATAGCAGCAGCCATGACAATATGCTGCTCATATTCTTTTCATTTGCCGGCACTTTGTTCTCATCAATTACTGATACTGAAAAATGGCCTCTGGTAGCGCTGTCAGCACCGCTTTTGGTATTGAGGCTGACAGACACTTTTTCGCGGGTACGATAGGCGGTTTTACCCGCATTTATATTCAACTTCAATAGATCGGGGCGTTGCATAAATACCAAACGTTCGCTCAGCGGGTCACCGGCGGGCGAAAACAAGGTAAGCTGTACTACGCCAGTACGAAATTTATTTTTGGGCAGATCGGCATCAATCAGCGGACCTTTTAGTTTGATAGCCACACTCGAAACTGAGGTGCCTGAGTTCATGACCAGGCTGAAGTCTTTATTCTTATTTTGATCGAAAAAGACTTCATTGCAACGTATACCAATTGTCAGGTTATCAGGATCATTATTATTGACTGCTAAAAAAATGCCTGATGTTGCGGGCAACGGAAGGTCGAAAGTATTTTGGGTTCCATCAGCAAAGGCAACAATGGCCTTGTAGGTTTTGCCAGGGTCGGGAGTAAGGTTAAAAACGCCCATACCAAGATGCGCAGATACTATTTTTGCAGCCATTTGCCCTGTATTATCAACTATCGCCCCGCTGACATTTAAACCCATCCCATTAGCACCGATAGCCTTGAAGGCAATTTTTGAATTGACCCCATATACCATATTGCCGCCTTCGGGGAAAAATTGCAGATCAGGTTTGTTTGCGACCGGGTTTGGAGTAGCATCAGCTTTGGCAGCTGACCCAATGGGGATCATCTGTTCGAAATAATCTGTTTCATGAGTGCTTTTCATTAACAGCGTATAGGCCTTTACGTTATAATAGCCTTTGGATAAAGTATCGGGCAAGGCAAAATCACCCCATGCCAGGCCATTTTTTAGTTGTAATTTGATGGAGCGGTAAATTTTGTTTCGCGGGTTGATAAGGTCGACATACAATACACCGCTTTGTCTTGAAAGCTCATGCTGTTCGCCAAAGGTTACATAAGCTTTAAAGTAAATGGTATCACCGGCAACATAACCCGGCCTGTCAAAATGCAGGTAAGCTTTTTCAACAGGATGGCCAGAATAAAAGGATTGCAACTGCAGGACAACTTTTTTCAAAGAATTACTATCCCCCTGGCTGAAAGCGGGTAAACTGGATACCAGCAATAATAACAATAAGGCTAAGGTTACTTTCCGCATAAAAAACATACCTTAAATTAAAGTTACACAATACTTTACACCATACAATATCTTTCAAGATTATTCTACTTTATATTTGTATACCTGCCTGCCGACATTTCCTTTATTATCAATGCCCTCTACCACTACCCGATAGGTTCCGGCGCCATCAGCATTGTAAAACTCGCACCAGGCATTACCATCTTTATTAGTCACCAGTTCAGGGTTCCAGTAAATAGTACTGCGCAGATCGCGGTGGCCATCATACATTGTATTTTGATATTTTGGTGAATAAAATTCGCGCGCCAGGTAAAACCCTTTGGGTTTAAAGGCCAGGCTGCCCAAAGTGGTGTTATTGGTACCGTTAGCAGAAATTCCCTTACGTGTAGTGATCACCATTACCCCTCCGCCGCCATTGAGGCCATATATACTTGCACTTGCACCTTTTAATATCTCAACCGTTTCTACGCTAAGCGGGTTGATATCATCAATTCCCCGTCCGGCGGCTACATACGGGCTCCCATCGAGCATAACATACATAGGCTCAAGAACCTGATTACCCGCCGAAAAGACCATGTTACCGGGCAAATAAGGTGTTCCATTATTAAAATTTACCCCATTTAACAAACCATTTAACCCTTGAGAGAGAGATGTAGAGTTTTTGAGCACATCACCTTTTACAACCTGATCGGCGTGGCCGCTGCCTCCATAATTTGATGACTGGTAATTATTTTTATCATTGGCATTAAAAACATTCTCTTTTACGGCATCTTTCCCGCTGTATTTATATGATGCATTCTGCATGATATCCTTTGATGCCCCTGCGCGCGATGTGATGGCCAATACACCCGAACTGCCATATACACCATAAGCATCCGCATTGCTGCCTTCTAATACCTCTACTTTTTCGATGTCGCCGGTATTTATAGTATTCAGGTTTGTATAACTACCCACTATTTTTCCATTGATCACCACCAGCATCGGGTCTTTACCTGATCCGTTTTTCAGATAAGGTATATTCTGCACAAATTTCACATCATTTAAATGATCACTCAGCGCAGTTGTAAGCGAATTAGCCCCTCTTATCTCTTCACCTGCTATTACCTGGTTTGCGTGGTGTTCGCCGGATTTCTGATTAACGGTTATATTGGAATAAACTGACCCCTGCCGGGCCTGGCTGTTACTGAGATAAGCGATCATGGAACTGTTAACATCGGTTTGAAGTCCGGGTACATTTATATTATCCACTGCCGGTGCTGTTGCGCCTTCGTCCACCTTAAAAACGGTCGTATTCTTACTGAGTGTCGACCCTGTTGCCTGTAATGTAAATATGGTATTGTCTGCAAACGGCTGTATGTTCATAAATTTAAACCGGCCATCCTTATCAGTCCTGTCGCCCAGCATACTGCCGTTATTTGAAGTCAGCAGCATTATATCGGTGTTACTTACCGGCGACCCTGAAGCTGTTTTAGCCGTACCCGTTATTTCGATCGACTTTTCTGGTTCAAAAGAGAACTTTGAATTATTTTCACTCAGTAATTGTTTCCAGGTATAGCGGCGGTAGCCCTGTGTGAGCATCAGGGCATCCAGGTCCGCATATGTTTGATTGGTTTTGTGTGTAAAATAGTAATTAGGCTGTTCTATATATCCGCGCAGATCAGAGGTAAGCAACAGGTAAGTTAGAATAGTTGTTTCATTATTTTCGTCAAACGGAACTTTGCTCTCGTCAATTACCGCTAATGAAAAGTGGCCCTCGGTATTTGCACCATTGTCTTTTGCATTTACATTGATCGAAACTCTTTCGCGCTTGCCGTAAGTTGTTTTACTGCTGTTTACATCCAGGTTTACCAGGTCCTTACCCTGCACAAATACCAGCCGTTCGCTCAAAGGCTCACCAGCTTCAGAAAACAAGGTTACCTGCACTATTCCCGACGGGAACTGGCTGTTTGGAACATCCATACCCAGTACCCGGCTATCTAACTTGGTGTTTACCGTATTCACAGTGCCGCTCCCGTACATCACCAGGCTGATATTCTTATTCATATTATCCTGCAGATAGTCTTTGTTACACCGTATTTCGATAGATATTTTATCTAATGTATCTTTTACATCTAATGCTATGCCCTTTGCTGCAGGGGCGGGCAGATCAAATGTGTTTTGTGAACCATCGGCAAATGTAACTTTGGCTTTATAAGTTTTCCCTGGTTCGGGCGCAATTAAAAAAGTACCCATTCCCAAATGTGATGATGCAAACGTGGCAACCGGGACATCCGTATTGTCTGTTACCACCCCTTTTACATTTACCCCCAACCCGTTAGGGCCTATTGCCTTAAAGGCCACTTTTGATACCATAGCAGATACCAGTTCGCCACCTTCAGGAAAAAACTGGATATCAGCTTTTGCACCCTGCGGGGTAGTTGCAGCAGCTGTGTTTCCATTTATGATAGAACCAACCGGGATAACCTTATCAAAAAAGTAATCGGGATCATTTTGCATATATTTGGTATATGCCCTTATGCGATAATTGCCTTTTGGCATTGATGGCGGCAATGAAAAGTCGCCCCACCCCACACCATTGGTCAATTGCAGTATAATGGAATTAACAATAGTATTAGTAGGATTTATTAGATCAACGTGCAACATTCCGCTGGCTTTTGAAAGTTCATAATGCTCACCAAGGGTTACATAAGCTTTAAAATAAATCGTATCACCCGCCGCGTAATAAGGTTTATCAAAATGCAGGTATGCCTTTTCGATAACATGATCGCCCTGCAAACTTTTTAATCCTGTTACAGCCCTGGTGATAACACCGTTATCCTGGCTATGTGCATACAGGCTAAAACAAACTGCGAACAGCAAAATGAGGTAAACTATTTTTTTCATGGCCTTTAGGTTGATTATTAAAATCTCATTCACCCGAAAACAATAATCCGGAAACAAAAGAATTAGTCTGGGCGGAAAGAACTATTATAATTGGTTGAATAAATCTATAACTAAATTTTTAATTTTCAAAATATATTAAAAATTTAGTTATAGATACAGCATATTAAATATCAGCTGTTTAGGATAATTTTAAATTTGAGCTTTCAGGCTAAAAAAGATAGATGAAATAAAAATGAGGATCTACGGAAGCTTTTTTTAATAAAATTTTTTATTCCTTTATTTCTTCCCAATAAACTGTATCCAGGTAAATGCCGTTCTTAATGGCTACCTGTGCCTTTATCTTTTCAAGTTCCTTCTTAATTTTTTCTGCCGCCAGGGCATCATTGATGGAGTAATAGTAGATTACGTAACCTGTTTTGCTATTAATAAATTTGTAGTGTTTATTGGATGTTTTCATAAACCAGGACCTCCTTCCCGATCAATTGAATAACCAAATTTACCTTTAAAAGTTTATTATATTAATAGCCTGAAAACATTTTTTTAAAGTATAAAACAGATCAATTAGCCGACCTGAACAAAGCCGCTGCCCGCACCAGGTCGTTCTCGCTAATAGATTCGGGAGTTTCAAATTGCTGCAGTACTAATGATTGCGGAAAACGGATGCTTCCGCCTGTGGTTTTTACCAGTATTCCGTTATCATAAACAGAATGATTTTTATAATCGCCAATAGCCGGGTCATGCTCCTCCAGCCTGATCAGCAGTTCAACTATGGCGTAGGTTGGTAAATTATTTTCACGCATAGTTTCAAAAATAAACTAACTGATTAATAATTTAACATTAATTTTCTGTTAACGATTAATAACAATGTAATATCAAATTAACAATAACCAATTGATCTATTGATTTGGCTTTTTCGCATTGCTGCCTCCGCTGGTGCCGTTTACACCGCCTTTGTTATTGTTATTATCTGTAGCAGGAGTGGTTGCAGGCACAGTTGAAGCCGGGGCTGGTTCCTCATTATCATTGTTATTAAAATCCCTGTCCCCATTATCCTTATCCTTTTTAAACTCAAGTTTGCCAAATCTGTAACTCAGTGTAATGCCAAAAGAACGGAATGGAACCTGCCGCAAATTGGTCTGGGTAAAATTTGTGCCGTTTGTTGTTGATCTCTGATTGATGTACTGGCTGAACGGATCGGAGGCCGTTAAACCGATGCTTAATTTTTTATTCAGGAACTGCTTGCGCAATGCGATATTATAAAATGCAAATACCGCCCTTGTGCCTTGTATAGTTCTTTGTGATGAATTATAGTTACCAAATATCTCGGCAGTAAGATCATGCGGAAACTGGTAGGTAGCGTTTAAGTTGATGCGGTAATAAAAGCCGCTTACCTGAGGGTTGCCCGGATTGGTAGTTATCCTGTCCGAAAACATCATATTAGTACGTAAATTCAATTTACTGGTTAATGGTACTGAGCCGAACAAGGTAACACCTTCTGTAGTTTGAGTACCTATATTATCACGCTTATTTAAATATACGTCAGTATAATCAGTGCCGCCGATAGTGTAAGTATCATAATGCGTGGTATACGATTGCAGGTCGTTGGTGTTGTAACGGTAAAATGCACCGATGTAAATATTAGCGCCCTGGTTAAATGACTTATTATACCCGAACTCGTAATTATGCCCTATCTCGGGTTTCAGGTTTGGGTTACCGGTGCTGATATTATGCGGGTCGCTGATATTATAAAAGGGATTAAGATCGCGGTATTCCGGCCGTTCAATACGATAAGAATAGCTTAGCTTAAAAGATTGTGTCTCATCAATTTTGTGAGACAGCACCAGTGAAGGCGCCACGGTATTATATCCCGGGATATGCGCATCCGGAAAATCGGCCGTAGTAGTAGTATACTCATCCCTCAGCCCAGCCTTACCATTGATAAAATTATTGAACACGGAGAATGTTGCCGACAGATAATAGGCATAAACCTTCCGGTTATAATTAAACCCATAAGTTTGATTGGCGTTGCGTACAAAATTAGGATTACCTTCAGGATCAGCTCCCGATAAGGTATCTGTTACTACCGTATTATTGATATCCTCCAGCACGGTTTTTAAACCGGTCTCGATAGTGAAGTTTTTGCTGAACGGCTGGCTATAATCTACAGATATTTCTGTTTCATGATCTGTTCCGGGGTTATTGCTCCTTGTTCCGGTAGAAGGATAACCGCCATCCAGGTAGTCCTGCTGCTGTGAAAAATTGGAGTGGTTATTGCCATAACTTGAACTGTATAATACATCAAGTTCCTGGCCTTCTTTTGCAAAGGTTTTTTTGTAGCTCAGGCTGTAATCGTAATATTTCCCGCTAAAACGGCTGTCCGAGTTGCGTAGGCTTCGTATGTCTGATAAAGTATTATTATTCGGCACATCCAGCACGTTTGTTTCCTGGTTGGTTAAACCATAGCTATGATTTTCAAAATGATTAAACCCAAACGAAGCGGTTAACTGGTCCTTTTTGGTAATGTCCCAGTTCAGGCTTAAACCTGATTGGAAACCGCCACGGGTAAAGGAACTGTTACCTTTCTGAAATAGGTGTGTGGCAGTATCCCTGCTCTGGCTGTATGACAGGTTATCCGTCGTATTCACAGTGGTGCTATTGATCTGCTCGCCGCCATGAAAAAACAGATTTGCACTCAATTTTCCTTTTCGTGCATTTAAATTAAATGATCCGTTTTCACGCCTTGTTCCTGCCGATAAGTTGATGTTACCGTTTACTCCCTGTATCTTGCTGTCTTTTAAAACAATATTGATAATGCCGCCGGTACCGTTGGCGTCATATTTAGCACCGGGACTGGTGATCACTTCAATACTTTTGATCTGGCTGGCAGGAATGGATTGCAGCGCATCGGCCAGGCTTGCACCAAATATGCTGGATGGTTTGCCGTTGATGAGGAAACGGATATTGGAGTTGCCCTGTAGCTCCACATTGCCATCAATGTCAACCGTCACCTGCGGTACTTTTTGCAATACATCAGATGCCGAACCACCCTGCGAGGTAAGGTCATTGGCCACATTAAATACCATCTTATCTATCTTATTCTCAACCACCGGGGTTTTGCCAACTACCTCTACCGTTTTAAGCTGGGTTTGATTCGGAGTAAGGGGTATGGTTCCCAACGCAATACTGGAGGTTGCAGCATCAATGGTTAAATGCTCCATCGTTTTCTTTTGGTAGCCTATAAAAACAATTGATATGCTATACGCTCCCGGGTCAACATTAGTGATGGTGAAGTTGCCTTTAGGATCGGTAACTACACCATTAATAGGGCTTGCACTACCGTCCTTAAAAAGACTGATGGTCGCATAATCTACAGGCTGTTTGGTAACCGCATCAACAACTTTACCGCTTATATGGCCTTTAGGATTATTATAAGGTTGTGCTTTTAAAATGAATGCACTGCAGAGAAAAAATATCAGAATAAGAAACAATCGCATAATCAGGTATTATTGATCTTGAAAATCGTGCGAAAATGCTTAGAAAAACTGGATTAAATCTGTAACATGTTTGTTTGTAGTGTAATTTTTACACAATTGTTAAAGGATTATGGGGAAAGCAAATAATTGCTGTACCTTATTTGGTAGCCTGCTTCTAGTCAGTTTAAAATATCAAAACCAATGTTCCGGCGATGATCAGCAATGCTCCGGAAGCCGATTTCAAAGTAAGTGGCTCTTTTAAAAAAACAACGGATAAAATAATGGCCAGCGCCACGCTCAGTTTATCAACCGGCGCCACCTGCGAAACCTTGCCTATCTGCAAAGCCTTAAAATAGAATATCCAGGATAACCCGGTTGCGCAACCCGAGAGGATCAGGAATATCCAGTTCGTTTTATTTAGTGATCCCATATTTTCTGCACTGCCCTTCACCAGTGCAATTGCCCAGGCAATGATCAGGATGATAACGGTACGGATAGCCGTTGCCAGGTCGCTGTCTACCCCTTTGATCCCTATCTTTGCAAAGATCGCGGTCAGCGCAGCAAAAACTGCCGATAATAAAGCATATATCCACCACATATTGTTTAATTATTGAGTTATTGATTTGATGAATTATTGATTTGATGCTAATTTAAACAGGTATTCTGTATAAAATCTATCGGGCCTGTTTTAATAATACAAAAAGTATCCAAAATTGAGTTTGTACATTTATTGAAAAAAATACTCAAAAGTCTCCCCTGCAGGGGGAGACCCGATAGCTATCGGGTTAGAGGTGGATTGGCTTATGAAAATACTGATCATTGAGGACGAGAAAGGGTTGCGCGAAAGTATTGAAGAATATTTTATGGAGGCCGGGAATATTTGCGAAACCGCGTCAAATTTCCAGGAAGCTATAATTAAGGTAAACGTTTACAGTTACGATTGCATTATACTGGACATCACCCTGCCAGACGGCAGCGGCATCGAAATATTAAAACACCTGAAACAGAATAACAATACGGATGGTGTGCTCATAATCTCGGCAAAAAACTCACTGGACGACCGCCTGGAAGGCCTTGATCTCGGCGCTGATGATTACCTGGTAAAACCATTCCATTTATCCGAACTCAGGGCCAGGGTATCGGCTATCATACGCCGCAAGACCTTTAGCGGTAACAACCAGTTTATTTTTAACGAGATCAGCATAGACCTGCAGGCCAAAACTACCAGGGTGCACGACCAGTCTGTTAAACTTACCCGGAAGGAATATGCATTGCTGCTTTATTTTATTGCCAACAAGGGCAAAGTGGTTTCAAAAAATGCCATAGCCGAACATCTTTGGGGCGACGGTATCGACATGGCCAATAACTTTGATTTCATTTATTCGCACATCAAAAATTTGCGTAAAAAACTGATGGAAGCAGGTGGGAATGATTATATTCAGGCCGCTTATGGCATGGGCTATAAGTTCACCGATCAATGAAGCTTTTAGCCAGATATAACCGGGTAAACCTGTTAACTACCATCATTGTAATGCTGATAACCGGCATTATCTATTACCAGGCTATCAGCTTGATACTGACCAATAAGATCGATAAAGACCTTGTAGTTGAAGAGAACGAAATTTTTGAATACGTCAAACTCAACCACCAGTTGCCCCAGGTTTTTAAATCCGAAGACCAGCAGATCACCTTTGCCGGGGCAAAACCCGGTTCTGTAGAACGGCAATTTATTAATACACTATATCGCCACACCGAAGATGACCAGGATCGCCCGAAAAAACACAGGCACCATCACAGGGATGAATATGAGTCGGGCCGCGGGCTGATCAGTTCCGTAACCGTCGGCGCTCAATATTATAAAATACTGATCGTTGAATCCAAAGTAGAAACCGAGGACCTGATCAAGATCATTTTCGGTATTACAGCAGGTGTAATATTATTGTTACTGGTCACACTGTTTGTTGCAAACCGGCTGCTCTTAAACAGGTTATGGCAACCCTTTCATAACCTGTTAAAAGAGCTGCTCTTGTTCAATGTAGCCGACAATAAAGATATCCCCCAGGTAAGCACCACCATCGATGAGTTTAATGAACTGAACCAGGCCATCAACAGCATGGCTACAAGGGTAAAAAGTGATTATAAAGACCTGAAGACATTTACAGAAAATGCCTCGCATGAATTGTTAACCCCGATAGCAGTCATCAACTCCAAACTGGATACCCTTATACAAACGGCTAATTTTAGCCCGCAGCAAAGTAAATTACTCAACGACCTGTACAGCGCCGTATCAAGACTGACCCGGTTAAATCAATCATTATTGTTACTGGTTAAGATTGAAAACAACCTGGTTGAAGGAAATCAACTGGTAAACTTAAGAGAATCAATGGAAGAAATGCTTGTTCAGTTTGAGGAGATATTCCAGGATAAAGGATTGAAGGTAAATACCGAACTGGTTGATAAAGAATTGCATGCAAGCTCATATTTGATAGATATTTTGCTCAATAACCTGCTCAGCAATGCCATAAGGCATAACTACAAAGGCGGCGTGATCAATATTAAGCTAACTGACACCAGCCTGGTCATACAAAATACCGGCGAACATTCTGCTTTGGAAGAAACCCATATATTCACCCGTTTTCATAAATCATCCGCCTCAGAAGGCAGCGGGCTGGGGCTCACCATCTCAAAGCAAATTTGCGAGAATTTAAACTTTGTGTTAAATTATCATTTCGAAGATGTTTGGCATACTTTTGCTGTTACTTTTTGACACCCGCATCCCAAATTTATCCAGAATTTAATTTTTACTTTAGCAAAACTAATGGTATCACATTGATCAAATGAAGTGGCTTTTCAGCGTTATCTTATGCACATTTACATGCTCTGCTGCGCTGGCTCAAACCTATGCATTAGATCATTATCTCGAACTTGCCAAAAGCAACAGTCCGCTGTTAAAGGACCTGCGTAACCAGGTGGCTTCCAACCAGCTTGATAGCCTTCGGCTGAAAGCCGGGCTCAGGCCGCAGGTAAATGCCACAAGCGGCGGCTTGTACGCCCCTACTATTAATGGCTTTGGCTATTCGCCCGCTATCACTAACGAGCATACATTGAACGGTTTGGTAGCTGTCAACCAGCAGATCATCGGCAAAAACAATGTGCAATCACAGATACAGGGCATTACCCTGCAATCACAAACGATCTTAAACACCGAAAAAATATCTGAGCAGGACCTAAAAAAGGCGGTAACTACACAATATATTACAGCTTATGGCGACCTGCAGCAGGTAAAGTTCAGCCAGGAAGTTGTCGACCTGCTAAGTAAAGAAGAGGACGCGCTCAAAAAACTGACCCGCGCCAATGTATACCGCCAGAGTGATTATCTCACCTTTTTGGTCACGCTGAAACAGCAGCAACTGCAACTGGCCCAGGCAAGGCTGCAATACAAAAATGATTATGCTACCTTAAATTACCTCGCCGGCATAACCGATACCAGCACAGTTGAGCTGGCCGAGCCTATGCTGCAAAAAGTAGTGCATACCGATGCAAGCAACAGCATTTTTTATGCGCAGTACAAGGTGGACAGTCTTAGGCTGGTCAATAATAAACAGCAGATAGATTACAGCTATAAACCCAAGGCTAACGTTTTTGCCGACGGGGGCTACAACAGCGATTTTATGGGGCAGGCCTATAAAAACTTTGGTGTCAGCGCCGGTTTTAGCCTGTCGATACCGTTGTATGATGGTGGGCAGCGGAAACTGCAATACCGCAAGCTTTCATTAGAGGAGGAAACACGCCAAACCTATAAGGCCTTTTTTGATATTCAATACCGGCAGCAGATCGTACAGCTCAATCAGCAGATCAATGAAAACGATAAGCTGATGCCGCAGATAAATGACCAGATAAAATATTCGGAAAACCTGATCAGGGTAGATACCCAGCTTTTGGAAACCGGTGATGTAAAGATCGCCGACCTGATACTGGCGATAAATAACTACCTTACTGTCAGGAATTTGAAAACCCAAACCATCATCAGCAAACTACAATTGATCAATCAGTTAAATTACTGGAACAGGTAAATATGAAAACATTAATTACCAGATACCCGGCCATCAGATACCTGTTCATTATCGCAGGGATATCCTTGTTTTTCTGCGCCTGCCACAGCAATGAAAAACCCGCCGACGATGATAATGCAGATGTAAAAGCACAAACCCCCGTTACCGTAACTACCGTAGATCAAAGTGCCCTATCAGATTATATCGATCTGAATGCGACCTCTGTTTTCCAGCAAAAAAATTATATAAAATCAAATGCCAACGGCTACATACAGCAGGCCAATGCACAGCCGGGCCACTTTGTAAGTAAAGGACAGGTGTTATTCACCATTAAAACCAAAGAGGCACAGGCCATTGGCAACACCATTAACGCGCTCGATACCACTTTGAAGTTTTCGGGGATAAACAAAATTAAAGCCCCCGGGCCCGGATATGTTTCCCAGCTTAATCACCAATCGGGTGATTACGTGCAGGATGGTGAAGCACTGGCCACCATCAGCGACCGCTCAAGCTTTGTATTTGTGATGCAGATGCCTTATGAGTTGCGTGCCTATGTAAAATCGGGCCAGGGCATACAGCTTACTTTGCCGGGCGGGCAGGCGATCAAAGGTACGGTCGCCTCATTTATGCCTTCGGTAGATACCGTTGCACAAACGCAGGGGGTAGTGATCAAAGTAAGCTCTGAGCAACAAATCCCTGAAAACCTGGTTGCCAAAGCACGGATCGTCAAATCAGAAAAAAGTAATACAACCTCCCTGCCAAAATCGGCATTGCTGGCAAATGAGACCCAAACCGAATTTTGGGTGATGAAACTGATCAACCCTACCACAGCGGTTAAAGTTCCTGTTACCAAAGGCATTGAATCGGGCGATAAGGTCGAAATTCTGTCGCCGAAGTTTTCAGCGCAGGATAAGATCGTGATCACAGGTAATTATGGACTGGCGGATACGGCTAAAGTAAAAATTGTACAGTAATGAAAAAGCCCATCCAGGATTTTTTTATATCCCATAAAAAACCGCTTAGCCTGGTGCTTGCGCTGGTTATTATGGGTGGACTGTTTGTTTATACCAAGCTGCAAACCTCGCTGTTTCCCGAAATTACTTTCCCCAAGATCAAGATCATTGCTGATGAGGGACTACAGCCCGTAAACAAAATGATGGTGACGGTATCCAAACCATTAGAGAACGCCATTAAACAGGTGCCCGATCTGCAAACAGTGCGCAGCACCACCAGTCGCGGCAGTTGCGAAATATCAGCCTATATGAACTGGGATGCCGATATCGACCTTGCCCAGCAACGGATACAAACCAGTATTGACCAGATAAAGAACGATCTGCCGGCCGACGTAAACATTTCGGTCGCCAAGATGAACCCGTCCATATTGCCGGTAAGCGGTTATACACTCGAAAGCCACAGCCGTACACCTATTGAGCTGCGGCAGCTGGCAACTTACACGGTAAAGCCTTTTCTATCGCAGGTGGATGGCATTTCCGAGATCAGGATCATCGGCGGCAAGGCAAAGGAGTACTGGCTGACGCTTAACAAGCAAAAAATGAGCTCGCTCGGCCTCACGCCTGATATTATCAATACCACGCTGACCAACACCAATTTTGTAAAATCAGAAGGCTACCTTTCTGACTATAAAAGATTTTATCTCACCGTTACCGATGCAACCATCAATGCCAAAGACGAGCTGGCCAACCTGGTGATCAGCAACAACCGCAAAAGGGTAGTGAGGTTAAAGGACTTTGCCGATATTTCCGTAAATGAAGGCATCGAGTACACCAAAATAAACGCCAACGGGCACGACGGTGTGCTGATCGCTGTAATTAAGCAGCCCAATGCCAACCTGGTATCCCTGTCGGCTGATATGGATGCCAAGGTAACCGACCTGCAAAAATTATTGCCGAAGGATGTTACCATCAAGCCTTACTATATTCAGGCTGATTTTGTAAAGGACTCTATCAAAAGTGTGAGCGACAGTCTTTGGATAGGTTTGCTGCTGGCTATCGTGGTCGCCATTATTTTCCTGCGGTCATTAAAGGCAAGCGCTACTATATTGATCACTATCCCGGTTACGCTTTGCCTTACGCTGATTGTGCTTTATGCCATTGGCTATACTTTGAATATCATGACACTGGGTGCTATTGCCGCAGCATTAGGCCTGATCATTGACGATGCCATTGTAGTAGTAGAGCAAATACACCGCACGCACGAAGAGCACCCCCGGGAGCATACTTTAAAGCTCCTTCAAAAAGCGATCGATTATCTTTTCCCGGCAATGGTGGGCTCGTCTGTAAGTACCATTGTGATATTTATCCCTTTTGTGCTGATGAGCGGTGTGGCCGGTGCCTATTTCAAGGTGCTTACCAACACCATGATCATTACTCTGGTATGTTCCTTCTTTGTCACCTGGATTGGTTTGCCTGTCATTTATTTACTGTTTACCAGGCTCAAACATACCAATACTTTAAAGGAGAAAAAGGAAGAAGAACACCACGTTAAAAAGCAAAAATGGGTATCCTGGTTTATTATGCGCCCTTTGGTGAGCCTTGTAATTATGGCAGGGCTGATCGTCGTTATTGTAATAGTCCCGAAATTACTGGAGACCGGCTTTTTGCCCGAAATGGATGAAGGCAGTATTGTTTTAGACTACACCTCCCCCCCCGGCACTTCGCTTGAAGAAACCGACCGTATGCTGCACGAGGTGGAAAAGATCATTACCAAACAACCCGAGGTGGAAGCTTATTCAAGGCGGACAGGTACCCAGATGGGCTTCTTTATTACCGAGCCCAATACCGGCGATTACCTGATACAACTGAAAAAGGAACGCGATAAAAGCACCGAAGAAGTGATTGCCGATATCCGGCAAAAGATCGCCTCAACACAGCCAGCATTGCGCGTTGATTTTGGGCAGGTGATCACAGATATGCTCGAAGACCTGACCACATCGGCAAAGCCTATCGAAATAAAAGTATTTGGCGACAACCAGCAAAAATTACAGGATCTGTCCAAGCAAATAGCCGATGCAACAAGTGCTGTAAAAGGCACGGCCGATGTATTTGACGGAGTGGTAATAGCCGGCCCTTCAGTAAGCATCGATCCGCTTTACAGCAAACTGGCGCAATTCAATATCACGCCGGTAAGTCTGCAGTTCCAGCTGCAAACCTCTTTGCAGGGTAATATTATCGGTAATTTGCTCGAGCGTGAACAGTTATCTCCCATCCGGATGGTTTACCCCGGCAATAATAACCTGCGGGTGGATGATATCAAAAATCAGAATATTTTTACGCCCTCGGGTAAACTTATCCCTATAAGGGAACTGGCCAATGTTGAGTTAAAGCCCGGCCAAGCCGAAGTAAACCGCGAGAACCTGCAGTCGATGGGAGTAATTACCGCCCGGCTGGATAACAGCAATATCGGCAGTGTAATGCCTGCTATCCAAAAAAGCATAGCCCAAAAAGTAAGCTTGCCCGAAGGTTATCATATTGAATATGGCGGCGATTATGCGCAACAGCAACAATCATTTAAAGAACTTTTAATGATCCTGATCACGGCGAGTTTGCTTGTATTCGGTGTGATCCTTTTCCTGTTCAAGCAATTTAGGATTGCTCTGCTTATTTTGATCATAGCAGTATTAGGCATCAGCGGCAGCTTTATGGCATTATACATCACCGGCACACCATTAAATGTTGGCAGCTATACCGGCCTCATCATGATCGTAGGTATTATCGGCGAGAATGCCATATTCACTTTCCTTCAATTTAAGCAGCGGGCTTTGGAGAATATGACCAGCGCCCCTGACGAGGTGCGTGATTGTATCAATGAGGCTATTGTATTTTCCATTTCTACCCGGCTTCGCCCTAAATTAATGACGGCCCTTGGCGCTATCATCGCGCTGATGCCCCTGGCGTTAGGTATTGGCGCCGGTGCGCAACTACATCAGCCACTGGCAATTGCAGTAATTGGCGGGTTTATTGTAGCGTTACCATTACTGCTTATCGTATTACCAAGTATGCTGAGAATTTTGTACAGGTCGGGTGCCTTCCACAAGCCACACCAGGGTTATTTGTAAACAAATTGTCAAAAAATCAACCTCATTACAGAATTATATTTTATATTTAGAAACTGGAATTTTAGTTTTTCCCCTCATAAATTCCAGGATATATAATTTATTCAATATATTTCTGTTATATTTAGAAATATTTTTAACCAGTTATTAAATATTCGGCAAAAAAAGAAAACCGTAATGGCAAATAAAAGAACTGACTTCGTTCACTCAACAGAATCTGAACCGCACCGTATCAGAACTAAAAAAATCTTAAGGGAGTTCCCGGAACTAAGA